>JAGXLC010000022.1 GCA_018334875.1 Bacteroidales bacterium
AATAAAATGCAGAGCCTGTATCGCAAGGCGGTATTAACCCCGACTTAGGTGAACTTAAATTTTTGAAAAAAATTTTAGTGAACCTTAGTCGCTGTCGGAGACAGGAATAATTCTTGAATTATTCGGGTTAGACGAGACTCTTTCAAATTTCTTTTACTTTATGGACAAACACTAATTATATGGCAGAAGAGGACAAAATCTTGTAGAGACGCACGGCCGTGCGTCTCTACAAGATTTTGTGGGATATGGTGGATTCGAACCACCGACTTCTACCCTGTCAAGGTAGCGCTCTGAACCTGCTGAGCTAATACCCCGTTTTTATTTCAATAATGCAAATATAATAAATTCATGAAAAACTTTCTATCTTCGCAACGTTTGTAATGTCTCATTTTAAAATAAGGATATCCATGTATCGTACCCATACCTGTGGCGAGCTGAGGATAGAGGAGGCCGGCCAGGAAGTAACCCTCACCGGGTGGGTCCAGCGAATCCGGGAACTTGGCGGAATGACTTTTATTACTTTGCGCGATCGCTATGGCATCACACAACTGGTATTTGATGAGCACACTCCTGAAGCCATTGCATCAAAATTGAAGGAACTGGGCCGTGAATATATCATCCGGGTTACGGGCAAAGTGCTGGAGCGGACAAGCAAAAACCCCAAAATGCCTACAGGCGACATTGAGGTCTCTGCCAGTGAGCTTGAGATAGTCAACCGTTCCGAAGTTCCTCCGTTTACTATCGAAAATGAGACGGACGGCGGTGAAGAGCTCAGGATGAAATACAGGTATCTGGATCTGAGAAGAGCGGTCCTGAAGAACAATATGATGCTTCGCCACAGGATGGCCCAGGAGATCAGGAAATACCTGGATGAACAGAGCTTTCTGGAGGTGGAAACGCCTTTCCTGATCAAGTCCACCCCTGAAGGAGCAAGGGATTTTGTGGTTCCCTCAAGGATGAATCCCGGTGAATTCTATGCCCTTCCCCAAAGTCCGCAGACCTTTAAACAGTTGTTGATGATTGCCGGTTATGACAAGTATTTCCAGATCGTCAAATGTTTTCGGGATGAAGATCTCCGTGCCGACAGGCAGCCGGAATTCACACAACTTGACTGCGAGATGACTTTCGTCGATCAGGAAGATGTGCTCAATACATTTGAAGGACTGGCAAAACACTTATTACAGGTAATAAACAATTACAATTACGATGAAAGCTTCCCACGGATCACTTACGACGATGCCATGAATTATTACGGTACCGATAAGCCCGATCTCCGGTTCGATATGAAAATATCGGATATCACCGGTATTGTTCAGGGAAAAGGTTTCAAGGTCTTTGACAATGCAGAATATGTAGGTGGAATCAATGCCAAAGGCTGTGCTTCCTATAGCCGGAAACAACTCGACGAGCTCACCGCTTTTGTCCAGAAGCCCCAGGTTGGAGCAAAAGGGCTTGTTTACGTAAAATATAATGAGGATGGAACGCTGAAGTCATCAGTGGATAAGTTTTTCGGACAGGAAGATTTGAAAAAGTGGGCTGAAGCCATGAGTGCCTGTCCCGGTGATCTGTTGCTGATTCTTGCCGGAGAAAGGGTTAATACTTTAACGGCTTTGGGTATTTTGCGGCTGGAGATAGGAAATAGACTTGGATTAAGGGATCCGGAGAAATATGCCCCTGCCTGGGTTGTAGATTTTCCCCTATTGGAATGGGATGAGGAAGAAAGCCGCTATGTGGCCATGCATCATCCGTTTACTTCACCTAAAGATGAGGATATTCCGCTTTATGATAGTGACCCTGGTAAGATGCGGGCCAATGCCTATGATTTTGTCATCAACGGGGCAGAAATTGGCGGAGGCTCCATTCGTATTCATGACCGTAAGTTGCAGGAAAAGATGTTTTATACACTGGGCATTTCCAAAGAAGAAGCCAACGAAAAATTTGGATTTCTCCTGGATGCTTTTAGATACGGCGCTCCACCACATGGGGGCATTGCATTTGGGTTCGACCGGTGGTGCGCTGTTATGGGAGGTTCTGATTCAATCCGGGATTTCATTGCCTTTCCCAAAAACAATTCGGGCCGTGATCTGATGATCAATACACCTTCCAGAATCTCCCCGGAGCAATTGAAAGAGCTTCATATCCAAATTATGGAATCTAATGATAAAAAATAAAAGCTGGAATAATTCGGGTTAGATTTCCGTTGATATTTAGAATAATTAAAAATAAAGGGTGCAGGCTAAAATTTGACTTGATTTGTTAATAAATTTGCCCCCGGTTTCGTTTAGAAATATTGTTATCGAATACCTTTACGGAATGGCGTTCCAAAAAAAATAACAAATAAGCACCATGTTGGAAGTTGAGCAATACAACAATAAGTATTACTTGTCATTTGGAGAAATTGACAAGTTCAATGTGTATAATGCCAAACAAGTTGAACAGGAACTGATGGAATACGTGAAGAAACCGGAAGTAAATGTAATTTTGAACCTGGATAATGTATCATTTATTGACAGTTACGCATTTGAAACGCTGCTGAATGTACTCAGAAATGCGAAAATCAACAATACGAATTTTGAACTGGCACATGTTTCACACGGCGCAATGGAACTGATCAAGGTGATGCAGTTGGATAACGTATTCAATATCAAGGCCAACAACCACAATTAATAGTCTTTGTGCGCTTTATGATGAAAGTACTTTAACGGCTTTCTTCATTAAGCGCCTCCCAATATTCCAGAGCCCTTCTTGTATGAGGGATAACAATGGTACCACCCACCAAATTTGCAATAGAAAATATTTCGTACATTGCTTCATTGGAAATGCCTTCTTTATGGCATTGCTCCAGGTGGTAACTGATGCAGTCATCGCAACGCAATACCATTGAGGCCACCAGCCCCAGCATTTCCTTGGTTTCGGAATTCAATGCCCCGCTCATATAGGCATTGGTGTCCAGGTTCATGATGCGCTTGATTACTTTGTTGTCGGTTTGCTGTAATTTGTGGTTCATTTTTTCCCGATACTCGCGGAATTCTTTTGGCCTATCAGTCATGGATTAAATCATTTTATATTTTACAATACCCGAACAATAACCGAAACCCGGGACCCGGAACTTGAGTAAATTTTGGAAACCTTTAATCTTCTATTACTTTTCCCCGCAATGTTGCAGGTGTCGAATCCTCTATTCTTATTTTGGCAAAATCTCCCGGTTTGAGGCCGTCTTTTGGGAAGACCACCACCTGATTCTGGGAATTTCTCCCGAAGTATTCGTCGTTAGATTTTTTTGAGGTACCTTCCACAAGTACCGTAAAATTGTTTCCAGTAGATTTTTTCTTATTAACAGATCCTATCTGATTTTGAAGTTCGATGATCTCGTTAAGCCTTCGTTTTTTGGTATCTTCCGGCACATCATCTTCCATTTTTCTGGCCGCTCTTGTTCCTGGTCTTTCAGAATATTTGAACATGTAAGCAAAATCGTAGTTAACATATTCCATAAGAGAAAGTGTTGCCTTATGATCTTCTTCCGTTTCCGTACAAAAGCCTGCCATGATATCGGTGGTGATTTCAGCATCGGGTAAATATCGGCGTATGGCATCAATGCGGTTTAAATACCATTCTCTGGTATATCCGCGGTTCATGGCCTTAAGTATTTTGGTGCTTCCCGATTGAACAGGCAGATGAATGTGTTTGCAGATGTTGGGGTGATTGGCCATCGTTTTCAACACCTGATCCGAAAGATCTTTCGGATGAGAAGTGGCAAAACGTATGCGCATTTCGGGATCTATGCCGGCCACTTGTTCCAGAAGCTCTGCGAATCGTTGAGTACCTTCTTCATGTTTCCATTTATAGGAATCTACATTCTGGCCGATCAGGGTTATTTCCCGGTAGCCTTTTTGGCTGAGGTCATGCACTTCACTGTAGATGGTTTCGGGATCTCTGCTTCTTTCCCGGCCCCTGACAAAAGGCACAATACAATAGGAACACATGTTGTTACAACCCCGCATGATGGAAATGAAAGCCGACAGATTATTTTTGTCCGTTCTTACCGGTGCAATATCTCCGTAAGTCTCTTCTCTGGAAAGGATGGTATTGACCCCTTTCTGCCCGGAATCCACCGTTTCCAATATATTGGGCAGAGACCTGTAAGCGTCAGGACCCAATATCAAATCCACGCTTTTCTCCCGGTCAATCAGTTTTTCTTTTAACCGTTCCGCCATGCAGCCTATTACGCCTACCTTGATATCCGGCTTTTGTTCTTTCATTTGTCTGAATACATTCAGTCTGCCCCATACCCTTTGCTCGGCATTCTCCCTTATTGAGCAGGTATTTACCAGGATCACATCTGCCTGTGTCATGTTTTGGGTCAGTTCATAGCCTTCTTCATTCATAATGGATTTTACCACTTCGCTATCGGCTACGTTCATCTGACATCCATAGGTTTCTATGTAGAATTTTTTGGGTTTTGATGCACTCATCCTCACTACTCCTTTTTCAAAATACCTTTTTCATTTATAGTCACAAAATTAAACCAATGAAATAAAAAATCACAGGTTGCCCTGTAAATATTTTCTATTATGGTCTCTTTGTTAACGCATCATTATAAGAAAGAATTGTCTCTATGAAGTACCGTAGCTCCATTGTTTTGTACCCGGTTACCAAAATTAAACAATAAACGATTTGATATGTTTATGGTAAAAGTCCTTAAAAGATTGGTTAAGGAACTAATAAACTGAACCATGAAAATTCTGTTAACCGGGGTGACCGGCTATATTGGCAAGCGTTTGTTGCCTGTTTTACTGGAAGATGGACATGAAGTTGTTTGTGTGGTTCGCGACAGGAACAGGTTTTATCCGGAAGATTATTCATCCGGGAAAATAGAAGTTGTAGAGGCAGATTTCACCGATTATTCTACACTTGAACGTATTCCGAAAAATATTGATGTTGCCTACTATCTTATTCATTCCATGTCTGCTTCAATCAATGATTTTAATGAGATTGAAAAAACATGTGCTGAAAATTTCAAGCAACGCTTGGGTGAGACCCGGGTGAAACAAGTCATATATCTCAGTGGTATTGTTAATGAAAAAGAGTTATCCAGTCATCTGAAATCCCGGAGGGCGGTAGAAAACATCCTGGCTTCGGGAAATTATCATCTGACTACTCTCAGAGCTGGTATCATTGTAGGTTCAGGCAGTGCTTCCTTTGAAATCATCCGCGACCTTGTAGAAAAACTTCCCGTTATGGTCGCACCGAAATGGCTTGATACAAAAACCCAGCCCATTGCCATCAGCAATGTAATCCATTACCTGAAAGGAGTCCTCCTGTTTGAAAAAGCTTTTGATGATCATTTTGATATTGGAGGTCCCGAAGTACTTACCTATAAGGAAATGCTTCTGAGATTTGCCAAATTCAGGAACCTTAAGCGGTATATCCTAACTGTACCGGTTATGACTCCAAGATTGTCTTCCTACTGGCTTTATTTTGTGACTTCTACTTCTTATAAGCTGGCAATTAATTTGGTAAACAGTATGAAAGTGGAGGTGACTTGCCGTGAAAACCGATTGCCTGAGTGGTTTAATGATCATTTGCTAACCTATGAAGAAGCGCTAAGACTGGCATTCGATAAGATTGAACAGCAAGAGGTTGTGTCAAGCTGGACCGATGCATTAAACGGGGAAACGCTTGCAATTGAGACCGCCAAATTGCTCAAGGTGCCTACCTATGGGTGCTTTAAAAATATGAAGATGCAGGAAGTACAAGATGAGCAAAAAACGCTTGACAGGATCTGGTCGATCGGAGGGAACCACGGATGGTATTATGGTAATTTCCTCTGGAAAATTCGGGGAATAATAGACAAAACATTTGGTGGTGTAGGATTACGCAGGGGAAGAAAAAACCAGGAAGTGATTAAACCGGGAGAAGTTCTGGATTTTTGGAGGGTACTTTATGCTTCAAAAGAAGATAAAAGGCTCCTGCTTTACGCAGAAATGAAACTCCCGGGGGAAGCCTGGCTGGAATTCAGTATCCGGGAAAATAAATTATACCAGATAGCCACTTTCCGGCCCAAGGGCCTATGGGGAAGGATTTATTGGTATGCGCTATGGCCCATACACCATCTTATTTTTAAAGGCATGAACAAACGTATAGCCCGATAAATATCTACTTTTGGCAGATTTTCTTTGGAACCAACCTTCATCAATTGTTGGGTTGGCGTTTGTTTTATAACAAGCTATGAGGAAGATTGTTGACATTTTTCCGGGAATTGAATATTAGTACCTTACCGGGCAAGTTTTGCAAAAAAAGCAAGAATTTGACCGGTAAGGTACTTATACTACAATAGCCTTTTCATCCAATACATAGGTAAACCATTCATATCAACCTGCAGATAATATTACCGGGGATAAACGTGTTGGTTAAATGGGAAGTAAAGTACAAAATTATTACTTTTGCATCATCATAAAATACTTAAATAAAAAGGTGTTGTTATATGGCAGGACACAGTAAATGGGCTAATATAAAACGAAGAAAAGAAGCGCAGGATGCAAAGAAAGCCAAGATATTTTCACGGATAATAAAGGAAATAAGTGTTGCTGTTAAAGAGGGGGGAAATGATCCTGAATCCAATTCGCGTCTGCGCATGGCCATCCAGAATGCCAAGGGTGTGAATATGCCCAAGGAAAATATCGAAAGAGCGATAAAAAAAGCCTCCGGTGACGGCAATCAGTTGGAAAAGGTATATTTTGAAGGCTATGCGCAGGGAGGTGTAGCCATATTTGTAGAATGCCTGACAGATAACCGAAATCGAACCGTCAGCAGTATCAGATCAATCTTCACCAAAAATGGCGGTAGCCTGGGTAAAAATGGATCTATAAGCTATCTTTTCGACCAGAAAGGTATTTTTACCATACCCAGAAAAGAAGATATGGATCTGGAAGAGCTGGAACTTGAGCTGATTGATGCCGGCGCTGAAGACCTGGAAGTGGAAGATGATTTTCTTACCGTAACAACGGCAAAAGAAGATTTCGGAGGCGTTCAGAAAAAACTGGAAGAATTGAATATAGAGCCGGATAATGCATCTTTACAGCAAATCCCTAAGGCGCGAAAAGCTTTGGATCTTGAATCGTCTCTGAAAGTGATGAAGATGGTAGATGCTTTTGAAGAGGACGATGATGTACAAAATGTATATCACAATTTGGAACTCACCGATGAATTACAGGAGGCCCTGAATAATCAATAAAATCTATTACATAAGTATCTATTTCGGCTGGTAAAAGGTACCAGCCGTTTTTATTTTATATTCGTATTAAACGAAATTCATTATTTTTGATCCCATATATTTGTTACACCCTTTAATTTTTTCGTCTATGAAAGATCGTTCATACACCATTAAATCAGTTTTTACGGTTGTATTGCTGTTTTTTTCCCTATCGGCCTTCAGCCAGAAAGATATAGTTAAACCCTCAGAGCATTTCGGCTTCAGGCCCGGAGCAGATAGAATGCTTTTTGACTATGAGTCGCTTATCGGCTATATGAAAAAAATGGAGAAGTCTTCTCCACGTCTGAAATTGGAACAGATAGGCGAATCCCCCATGGGGAAGCCTATGTATGTAGCTTTTTTCTCTCATCCCGATAACATTAAAAATCTTGATAAGTTGAGGGAGATAAACAGGGAATTGGCCCTTAACCATAATTTAAGTGAAGAGAAACGCAAGCAATACGTTCAGGACGGCAAAGTTTTTTTTGTGGCTACCCTGTCTATGCATGCCAATGAGGTAGGCCCCTCGCAAGCCGCTCCGTTAATAACTCATAAGCTTTTAACGACCCAGGATCCTGATACTACTGGCTGGATGAAAGATGTGGTTTATATGATGGTTCCCAGCCATAACCCTGATGGAATGGACATGATTGTCAACCATTACAAAAAATACAAGAATACCAAGTATGAAGGCAGTTCTATGCCCGGCGTTTATCATAAGTATGTGGGGCACGACAATAACCGGGACTTCGTTACCCTGAGCCAGGAAGACAACAGGGCGATCTCCAGGATTTTCAGCCATACATGGTTTCCACAGGTTATGGTAGAAAAGCACCAGATGGGTTCTACCGGTCCGAGGTATTTCGTACCGCCCAATCACGATCCCATAGCTGAAAATATAGATGCCGGGATATGGAACTGGATCGGTATCTTTGGGATGAATATGATCAAGGATATGACACGCAATGAGCTGGCAGGAGTAAGCCAGCATTATGCTTTTGATAACTACTGGCCGGGTTCCACGGAAACCTGTATCTGGAAAAATGTGATTGGTTTTCTTACCGAGTCTGCCAGTGTAGATCATGCTACACCCATTTATGTGGAAGAGAATGAACTTTCCGTTTGGGGTAAAGGGTTATCCGAATATAAAAAGAGCATCAATATGCCTTTACCATGGGATGGAGGATGGTGGAAATTGAGCGATATCATGGATTATGAGGTGGTATCCACCATGTCGATCATCAAGTCGTGTGCCAACCATAAGGAAGATATTCTGGAGTTTCGTAATGATATGTGTAAGGATGAGGTGAATAAAGGCAAAAGTCAAAAGCCTTATTATTACATAATGCCCCGGGAGCAACATGATAAAAGCGAATTGGTGAACTTGGTCAATCTTCTGGATGATCATGGTGTGGAGCGATATATTTTACAAGAACCGGTAGAAATAAACAATCGCCGTTACAGCGCCGGCGATGTGGTTATCCCTTTGGCGCAGCCTTTCCGGCCTTTTATAAAAGAAGTAATGGAACGCCAGAAATTTCCTGTCCGACATTATACCCCAGGTGGAGAGATGATTAAACCCTATGACATCACTTCCTGGTCTTTACCTTTACATAGAGGAGTAGCATGTGATGAAATTGATGTGAGATCAGAACCATTGGAAAATGCACTTAAAAAGCTGGAAGGACGTTATCGCATCAATAAATCTGTACCAGACGAATATGAGGCTGTCGTTTTCCCTGTTAGCAATAATGAAAGCTATAAAGCCGCTTTTCTGGCTGATGAAATGGACCTGCCGGTCAGTTATGTAAGCCACAATGTCAAGGCAGACAATACATCCATTGAAGAAGGGGCTTTCATCGTTCCTTATTCAAATCAAAACAGGGATGAGTTGAATGATCTGATCGAACAGTTGGAGGTTCCTCCCGTTTTTGTTGAAGAAAAAACCAATTTAGAGGGTGCCGGGGTCGGTTTCCCGAAAATTGCCCTAATGGAAACCCATCAGCATGATATGGATGCAGGCTGGACCCGTTACATATTCGACAACTATCATATTCCTTTTGATGTGATTCATCCCGGAGAGGTTAAGGAAAGAGCATTGAATGAATACGATATAATTGTATTTCCTGATGCAAATAAATCGGTGCTGTTAAAGGGCAAATACGAAAGCGAAGACCGTTACCGGATGAGTAATTATCCCCCTGAATATACCAAGGGTATGGAAGAGGAAGGATTGCAGAAAGTAATGAAATTTGTTCAGCAAGGGGGCAAGATTGTAAGCTGGGGAAGATCAACTGAATTGTTCATGGGCAAGCAAACCATTCAGCTCAATGAAGATGAAAAGGAAGAATTCAGTTTACCGGTTGAAAACGTTGCCGATGGCATAAAGGAAGAAGGATTTTATTGTCCCGGTTCTTTCGTGCAGGTCAATCTTGATAACCAAAAATTATTCAACAGGGGTATGCCTGATAAAACGGGAGTTTTTTACAGGGGAGATCCGGTTTTTTCTACCAGCAGACCCATATTCGATATGAATAGAAGGGTGTTGGGCCATTTTCCCGAAGAGGAGATTTTAATGAGCGGTTTTGCAAAGAAAGAGACACAAATAGCGGAAAAACCTGCCTGGGTTTGGGTAAGAAAAGGCGCAGGTGAACTGATACTGTTTTCTTTCAAACCTCAGTTCAGAGCCTCGACGCATGCAGATTATAAGCTGATATTTAATTCATTGCTGTTTTCAAAGCTGAAGGAATAAATTCAGGATAAAAGGATATTGCAAAACAATGAACGTGAAATTGCTTATATGAAAGCGGATCATTAACAATCATGGTCAATTTTTGTCTGCATGACAATTTGAAGTAATTTCGGCGGTTAAAGTTCAATTGAGGTAGATGTGATGAATAACAGATCCTTATCAATAAGGAAAGCTTCAGTTATTGGTATTGCGGGCAATGCACTATTATCTGCCGCTAAAATCATAATCGGGATTATTTCAGGAAGTTTTGCAGTGATAAGTGACGGACTGGATTCCGCCTCAGATGTGCTGACTTTTGTGGTCAGCTTTTATGCTTCAAAAATTATTAGTAAACCCCCTGATTATAAATACCCTTATGGTTATCAGCGGGCTGAAGCTATAGCTACCAAAGTACTGAGTTTTATATTGTTTTTTGTTGGTGCTCAGCTTTTTTACACTACGTTGATGCGAATTGTCCAAAATCACCCCCATCAGATTCCCTCCCTGATAGCCTTGTATGTTACTATTATTTCAATCTTTGCAAAGGCCGCCCTTTATATTTATAACCTGAAAACCGGTAAACGGATCAATAGCCAAATGTTGATTGCAAGTGGAAAAAACATGCGAAATGACATATTGATCTCCTTCTCTGTATTGCTGGGATTGTTTTTTACCTATCAGTTAAATCTGCCGCTTCTTGACCTGATAACCGGTATGGTAATCAGTCTTTGGATTATGAAGGAGGCCTTTTCAATTTTTATGGAGAGTAATGTGGAGCTCATGGACGGGGTAGATGATTCCAATGTGTATTTTAGAATTTTTGAAGCGGTTGAACAAACAGAAGGCGCTGCACATCCCCACCGTGTGAGGCTGCGGAAGCATGGCGATCAGTATGTCATCTCCCTCGACATAGAGGTGGACCCTGAGATGAAAGTGGCCCAGGCCCATAAGATTGCCCGGAAAGTGGAAAAAAATATTGCCGAAAAAGTTGGACATACTTACGATGTGATGGTTCATACAGAACCGTTCGGAAATGTGGAAAAAGAACGGTTTGGATTGTCCAGGAAAAATATGGAAAAAGATAAAGGAAAGGATTATGAATAAATATCAGAAGCCAACCGGTTCCTACATTAGTTTTATGAGCAACAAGGTAAAATCGCAGGGAGGAATCAATCTGGCCCAGGGAATACCAGGCTTTCAGCCACCCCGGGAATTGCTTCAACACCTTAGCGATCTGGCCTTCGAAGCGATCCATCAATATGCACCCGGTGACGGCAACAATGACCTGTTGAATCTGCTGTTAGAAAAATATTCGCAGTACGGTAAATTTGAACCGGAAAATTTTTTGATCACCAACGGGGCTACAGAGGCGGTATCCTTGTTATACACCTATTTTAATCATATCCTTGATAAACCTTATTCAGCATTGGCTTTTGAACCGGTTTATGAAAGCTATAAAAAACTGCCGGCGATCTTTGGTGACAGATTTATTTCCTTTCCTTTTCAGGACGACGGAAAAGTGAATTTTGACAAACTTAATGAGACTTGCAGAGCCAATCGGGTAAAGGTGATCTTTTTGAATACGCCGGGTAACCCTTTTGGGAAAATCTGGAATAAAGAGGAGATTGAAGCACTGGATCAGCTTGCGCGTCAGGAAGATATCTTTATTGTTGTAGATGCGGTTTACCAGGAACTGTATTACAATAAACCTCCGTATCATCCCATAAGTAGCTTCAGTGAACGTATGTTTTATGTGAACAGTTTTTCAAAGATTTTCTCCATTACCGGATGGAGAATAGGATATATGATTGCATCGCAGGAACATATGCAGGTCATCAAATCGACACACGATTATACGGGTTTGTGTGCTCCTTCGATTTTGCAGGAAGCCATTGTGAAATATATAAAAAAGGACAATTGGGGCAGCGGGTATGTTGAAGGTCTGAGAAAAAAATTGAAAGATGGGTTTGATATTATGAAACAGGGATTGGAGGAACTTGGCTTTTATGTTCCTTCGATTGGCGGAGGATTTTTTATTTGGGCAGCTTTACCTGAAGGATGGGAGGATGGATTCCGGTTTACCATCGATTTGTATGACCAGCAAAAGGTAGCAGTAATCCCCGGAGAGCATTTTTCAGAAAGGCACACCCATTATATCCGTTTCAATATTGCCAGAGAAAAAGAAGAACTTGCTGAAGCTTTAAAGAGGATACAGCAATTCATGGGTTAAAGCTCAGAGAGTAATTTTTCTAAGCTGGATAACAGCGAGTTAATTTTTACTACCGACTTTGCCACAGTATCTTACCGGGCAAGTTTTGCCAAAAAAAGCAAGAATTTGGCCGGTAAGCACCTACGTTTTTTCAGGACAAGCCTGAAAAAAAGCGCTTCGCGGAAGAAACCAATGATAAGATTAAGTTTGAACAACATGTTGGTTCAAGTTGCGCTTTAAGCGCCTAATAGAATTTGTATCTCTTGTCTTCAATATTCGCGGCTTCCCTAAGCGCTGTAAATGCCTCGTAAGGCGCAGTGCGCCGAATTCTTTGCTCTTCCTGTTGTTTTACCATGGTCGGAGTAGTACTTCCTGTAGAGGTTGTGTTGGTAACCTGAAGGGTGTACACTCCATTTTCTCCCTCTATAGGATAGGAAAGCTGATTTTCCTCCAATTCCATAGCTGCACCCACCACTTTGGGTTCTGATCCGGCGCCGGGAATTCCGGAGGTAGAATAGTTGACATCATTGGCTGACATGATCTCCAGATTCAATTGATCGGCAATCTCTTCCAACGAACCGGCATTTTGCATGGCTTCATTGAATTGATCTTGTATTTTCTCAGCCTTCTTGTTTCTGGTCACTGTAACCCTGATATTGCTTTTTACCTGTTCGAAGGGGGCAATGCCTTCTTTTCGGATTTCGGTTACAAAACCCACCACAAAATTATCCCCTATTTCAAAGATGGGGTCATTATCGCTGGTAATTAACTGGTTTTCTTTGGTATCGTATGCCGCCCTGATCAGGTTTCTTGCATCTTCAAGCCCCGGTATGGTGTTGGAGTTGATTTGAACATTATTGGCTGTTCTTTTGGTAAGCTCGTTTTCCTGCACGGCCTCTGTAAAATTCTCAAAAGAACTTAGCTCTCCGGCAAACCGGCTTGCCCTGGAATATACTTTCTGATAGGTTTCCGAACTGGGTTCGATCCTTCTTGTCAGTGTGGCTACCTGGACCTTTTTGGTCTCTCTTCCTCTTTCGGTAACTTCCAGCAGATGAAAACCATATTGTGATTGTACCAGTTTGATTTCTCCGGGCTGTGCAAAAAATGCCGTATCCGTTATGGCTTCTACCATTTCACCCTGCTGTATCCAACCTAAGTTTCCGCCATCAGGCGCTGTGTTTTGATCAGCCGAATGCTGCTCTGCCAGTTGGCTGAAGCTGGCCCCTTGCTCCAGCTCCTGCATCAGACTGTCAGCCAGATTTTTTGCATTTTGAATGTTTCTTTGATTTCTGTCCGGCTGGATCAATATATGACGGGCCTTGACAGAATCAGGCAGATATTGGATATCCATCAGTTTGGATAATTTAAATGCCTCATCTTCCCGGTAAGGGCCATAAACATCACCTGGTTCGGCCGAAAACATAAAATCAGCAATGGAATCAGAAAGTTCTTCTTTTTTGTAATACGTATCGTCAAAAGGATTATCGCTGTTCAGATTGACAAATTCCGCAGTTTCACCGGCATTCTTAAAATCTTCAACCGAATTGTATATATATTCCCTGGCCGCTTCTATATCCTTCTCTGTGGGTTCAATGTTAAAGGTAACATATTCCAGATCACGGCTTGCAGATTGTTTATAATGCTGTTTGTGGCTGTCATAATAATCCTTCAGATCCGATTCCTCCACCTCAATCATATCATCACTAATGCTGTTAAAACGTTGCAGTACGAAATTGAAATCTACATTCCGGGCATTTAGTTCTGCAAGTTTTTTGCTTTCACTGGAAGTTAGATAGAGGCTTTTGTTAATAAGATTACTGAATTTGGTGTATTTCCTTTCTCTTATCATCTGATCTTCGAGATAAAGCCAGTAAGTCTTTGTTTTGCCCGAGGGATCCTGGTTATAGCTTTTGAGAAATCTTATTATGGCCATATTATTTACCTGACCTGTTTCCGGATTGGTAAAAAGTTGCTGAATCATGGGATGTATATTCTCTCCCTGAACCATATCCCAAAGTTCCTGGGAGCTGACCCCAATACCCATTTCTTCATATATATTGCTCATGATATGTTCCCGGGTAAGCCGCTCCCATACCTGTTGCCTTAGCTGTTCACGGGTTTCTGCATCGATTGACGTCTGATCCTGCGACATTTTATTGATTTCTACCAGTCTTTCCACTTCTCTCTGAAAATTTTGGTATGATATGGATTCTCCTCCTATTTCTGCGATTTCAAATCTATCGCCTCTCATGGCTGAACCTCCGCCCCTGAACAGGTCTCCGAGCACAAAAGCGAGCAATGCCAATCCGATAACTACTCCAACAAGTACTCCCGCTCTGTTTCTTATTTTTTCAAGTGTAGCCATTGATTCAAGTTTTTATTTAAATGTTTTTATTATTAGCTTTTTCGAAGCTACGAAGATAGAAATTTTTGGATTTTTATGTAAATCTTTCGGCTTCTTTTTCAGCATAAAGGTAAATTCGTTATTATGAGTTTCTTTTCCGGAGATGTCTGCGAAAAGCATACATGGTAACCCCAATTCCTGTAAAAAGGAAAAATATCAAACTGTTGCTCAGGTGATTTTCAATGACTGCCTTGATTCCCAGTATAAAACATAGAAGCGCTACAAGCAGCCAAACAACTTCCATAAAGTGAAGGGGTTTTTTACTCATCTTCCACTTCGATTGTTCCGGTTGTCTTCTTGATACTCCAGTTGGTGAAATTTTGGTTGGCTTCAAAGCCTCTTCCGTGAATAATACCATCTTCAGTGGTAATTCTTACATATCGGTCGGTGTGGATTATTTCTTTGTCTTGATTCCAGATGAGGTACTCTGTATTCAGCGTATCTCCTTCACTGTTGATGGCTACCACGTTATTCTTAGCTTCCCAGCGATCGTCTTCCTCGTGATAAATAGCGTAATTTGCAGTGATTCGTGATTCAACGGTCATGGTACTGTCATAGAAGCGGACATTCAAACCATGGGGGAATATGGTATGAGGATCTTCAACGCTCGTATAGCGGTTGATTTCCGGTGAAGTGACTTTTACTTTTAAACGGCCGTTGCTTGTATGTTTAATTTCTGCATTTTTCATCGACTGATCGGGGAAATCGCTTTCCTGCCGCATCAGTTTAACTTTCTCTATATCGTTCTCACAGGCTGAAAAAAATACAATAATTCCGCACAAAAGCGGAATTATTGTATTTCTGAACTTTTCAAGGTTATTTTTGTGTTTATTCAGATGTTCTAACAGTTGTCGTTTCATTGATCCAGCATCCTATCTGGTATGTGTCTCCAATTTCGTAATTCTGGAAGAATATATCTTTCTTATCGGGAAAACGCGGTCTGTACGAATCGATATAACCCTGGGCTTCATCGGCAATATCGGAATCAACTTGTTTGGCCTTCTGGAATTTATCTACAGCAGCCCATAAAACCGCTTTTTGTTCAAACTCTTCCTCGCCACATTCTTCGGTGGACTCGGCATACAATCTTCCGATAAGAAGGTAAGGCCTGCCATTGTCAGGATTGAATTCTATGGCTTGTCTCGCATATTCTCTTGCAGTAACTTTATCTTCGCGTTCTTCAAAAGCTAAGGTAGCCAGTTCTGTGGAATAATCAGCTTTTTTCTTATCATCTTCTTCGAGTTCGATTGCATTTTTATAATATTCCACGGTTTTATCAAGATTCTCTCTTTCGTAGAATAATTCTGCAATATGATGAGCAATATCGGGATCCGGTTCGAGCTTGTTTAACTGAATGTTGGCATTAAGATACAAATCGCTTTCGGTGCATTTGGCATCAGTCAACAACCCGATAATTTTATTGACTGTCTCAAGGTCTTCTTTATTTTCCTCAAACCTGGGTTTATATAGGGAGATCAGGTTTTCGCATGTAGCGGCATCACTGTTTTCAAATATTTTATCAATTGTCTCCTTGGCTCTTGTCAAAATTTTATGGTCCGGATCTTCTTCAAGCTGGCTTTCCACTAATTTTAATGTTAAGGAATAGTCGTCCAATATTTGTTTGTCCTCAATTATGCCATTTTTATGTAAGCTATTGGAGAGATTCATATAATTTACCAGTACTACCGCACTTGATTCTTCTCCTCTCATATCAATTGACTTAGCCAGCAGATCATACACTTTTTTAAGGTTTTCAGCCGATTTCTCTCCATGATTGAGCAGGTCAAGTGCTTTTTTACCCGTAACGTAGCCCTCCTGATCGAAATATTCAATCCTTTTGTCATACAGATTCATGAGGCTATCCAGAAATTTCTTCTTTCTATCCTCGTCTTCGGCATCTTCGATGGCGTCTTTGATCATATTTTCTCCATGAAGATAAATGTTCTTTGAGGCACGCGGGCATTCGTTATATACCACTTTCCATGGTTCAACGGCATCTTCATAGTTATTCTGTCTATAATATTCTACATAGAGGGAAAGATTTTTGAGGCAGCGAATGCTGTCTTTCCCACTTCCAAACTTAGATCCTTCCTCTGCTCCGGTTTGTCCGAAAGCTTGGAGCGAAGGAAGAAGGCTGATCAAAAAAATAAACAGGAATAGTTTTCTTAATGTATTCATCATCACTCATTTATTTTAGTTATTATCTATATTTTTGTTTTATGAACCAGAAGTCTTGAAACGTAATGTTAAAATTAACCATTGCATAGTTCTCTTCTATAAGATTCTCGCTGGTTGTGCCTCTTCTTCCCAGCTTCAATGCAATATTGAATTTTGTTCTATTATATCTCAACGGTAAACCCAATCCAAATGTTATGCCAAAATCTTTCAGTTGTTGATTATTTAGATTGAGATAGGATTGTTTATAGAAAGCCCCCAGCCGATAATCAACTCTTTGCAGATAGCTTCCCAGGGCCTCTTCATCGGGGGTGTATTGCATTCCACCGCGCAATGAATAACTATCGGAAAGGTTGTCAAATTCTTCTTCAAGTGTTGACCAGTCTTGGTATTCGAAATCTGCACCAAAAATAAGTTTTCTGCCTTGTAAAGCAAAACCCCCGCTCCATCCCTGTGGGTATTGGAATTTTGAATCTTTAGTCTGCTGAATCCTGTCAATCGTATCTTGTCTGGTAACTCCCTGGTTATCGTTATACTGGTAAAATGAGAAAAATTCATAAGATTTTTCTAAATCCAGATTCGTGCTTAAATCGTGACTAACACCCAAAGTCAGATTAGAGTTTTCGGAAAGGTTGAATTCATATTGAAGACCCGTTTGAAAGCGGCTTCCTCTTAAGTGAAAATTTAAATCCTTTTGGAAGAGTCCGCTATAAGGATCTTCAGGCAATGCAGCAGTGGAATTATAGGTGGTATTTCCGAACAGATAATAATAATTCACCCCCACGCTCAGGTTTTTTGTCAAATCGAATGCATTACCAATATAAAACTGCCTGATGCCGCCTTCTCCTTCAAAGCGGTTCTCCATTTCATCTATACCATTTGGGTTGGTAGTAGTTTTAACATGATAGCCTACCTGGCTCAGGGGCACTATGCCGATACTGCTTTTCCACCAACGGAATACGGGGAATCCTATGGCCAGATGATCAAACCCCAACGCCCTGCGGGTAATCTGGTCATCGGAAGATCTTTGTAATGAAGCGTTGGCACTGATACCTACATCAAATATAAAGGAATTGGTATCTTGAGCTGTGTAGGAAGCTGGATTGGAATAGTTGATCACATCATTCATTCGGATGCCTGAAGTAATTGAGCCAAATCCCATGGTATTGCCCATGTTTTGATCAACCATTTCTCCCAGGCCGTATCTGGTATAGGGTGAATAAATGCCTTTCTGGCTGTAGCTGTTTATGCTGTAAAATAACGCCAGACTCAGTATGATAAAAATCCATTTAATGCGCATATAAATTGTATTTCAGTATTTTATTAAGTCCTATAAGGACTAAATCCGGTTCTACAAAGATGGGATATTTTAATTTATTATCAAAGAAATTACTATCTCCACCTGTTAAGATTGTTGTTAAGTTTCCGTTTCTAACGGATAAACTTTCAATATAATTGTTCATTTCAAAAATAATACCATTTTGTACTCCCCTTATAATGGCCTTGTTTGTATTTTCTCCCAGCAGTTCAAAATCTTCTTCCTTCTGAAGAAGAGGAAGGTTGTTTGTGAATTGATGCAAGGCCCGGTATCTCATAGATAAACCGGGCGAAATGTTTCCTCCAATATATTCCTGGTCTTTGTTTACGAAATCAAAGGTTAGTGCTGTTCCTGCATCTATAACCAAAATATTGCAACCGGGGTAAAGTGAGATGCCTCCAATGGCTGCTGCAATTCGGTCCTTGCCAAGCGTTTCGGGGGTCTGGTAACAATTCTTTACGGGCAACAATGTTTTGGAGGATAACTCGATATAATGTTTCAAATACTGCTTTAGTCTTGTTGCTCCGGGTATGCTATATTCTTTGACCGATGAAATGATTACATTTTCTATCTTGTATTGCAATACAAGATCAAGAATCTTTTGGTAAAGATCATGATTAAACCGCATAACCCGGAAGGGTTTGTCATTTTTAAATATTCCTGCTTTTACGGCGGAATTTCCTATGTCTACGGCTAAATTCATGCTGATCAGTGCTCTATGAGCATGCCAAATTTATAAATTTTCTTTCATATCATTGAGCATTTTGAGTGCTTTATTTATATTATTGATATTTTGTACAGTAAGGGTTAGTTTTTTCCCTTCTTTCATCTGGAATAATTCTTGGTTTTGTTGCACATACCGTAGAATGCCGCTGAAGACGGGAGACTGGTAATAAGGTGATTCCTGGTTCGAAATAAAATGCATGATCAGGGTATTGTTTTTTATAAGGATTTTTTCAAAGCCCAGATCAATAGCCAGCCATCTTAATCTTACTACATTCAGTAATTCCTGTGTGGGTTTTGGAAGAGCACCGAACCGGTCCACCAGTTTTTCTTCAAAGGCTTTCAGTTGTTGCTCATTTCCTATATTGTCAAGCTCTCTGTAAAGGTTAATTCTTTCAGATATGTTGGGGATGTAATCATCCGGAAAGAGAATTTCGAGATCGGTTTCAATTTGACAGTCCTGAATAAATCTTTGCTCGACTTTTTGTTTTTTAATATCTTCTTTTTTCTCTTCCTGAAAAAGGTCTTTGAATTCGTTTTCCTTTAATTCCTGTAAAGCCTCATCCAGTATCCGCTGATAGGTTTCAAGGCCTATATCGGCAATAAATCCGCTTTGTTCTTTGCCGAGTAAGTTTCCTGCTCCCCTTATATCAAGGTCCTGCATGGAGATATTGAAACCGCTTCCCAGTTCGGAGAATTCTTCAATTGCTTTCAGTCTTTTACGGGCTTCCGGTGTTACTGCCGTTAAAGGAGGAGCGAGCAGGTAACAAAAAGCTTTTTTGTTGGATCGTCCTACCCTTCCCCTGAGCTGATGCAAATCGCTTAAGCCGAAATTCTGGGCCTCATTTATGATCATGGTGTTGGCATTGGGAATATCCAGGCCTGATTCGATGATGCTGGTAGCAATGAGCACATCATATTCATGGTTGATGAAATCAAGCATGATCTTTTCCAGCTTGGATCCTTCCATTTGCCCGTGGGCAACAACAGTTTTAACATCCGGGCAAAGGCGGTTGACCAGTTTTTCCACTTCATAAATATTTTGAATCCGGTTGTTGATGAAAAAAACCTGGCCGTTTCTTTCAAATTCATAGTGTATGGCTTCTCTGATGATGTCTTCATTAAAGGTATGAACCTCCGTAATGATTGGATAGCGGTTGGGAGGTGGAGTGTGTATAATGGAAAGGTCTCTGGCTCCCATCAGCGAAAATTGCAACGTTCGGGGGATAGGTGTTGCTGTAAGTGTTAATGTATCCACATTGAGTTTAAGCTGTTTCAGTTTTTCCTTGGCTGCTACCCCGAATTTCTGCTCCTCGTCAATGATCAGGAGTCCGAGATTTTTAAAATGGATATCTTTGCTGATGAGCCTGTGGGTTCCAATAACAATATCCGTTTTGCCTTCGGCGATGTTTTCCTTGATCTCTTTTTGTTTTTTATGACCTCTCAGGCGGCTTATATGTTCCACTGTACCGGGGAATTCTTTAAGCCTCCGGGAGAAAGTTTGATAATGCTGGAAAGCAAGGAGGGTCGTCGGCACCAATATGGCTACTTGTTTGCTGTCAGTAATGGCTTTGAATGCTGCCCTGATGGCTATCTCCGTTTTGCCAAAGCCTACATCACCGCAAATTAGCCGGTCCATCGGTGTTTCTTTTTCCATATCCTGCTTGCTGGCTTTGGTTGCAGCAAGCTGGTCGGGCGTGTCTTCGTAAATAAAGGAAGATTCCAGTTCGTGCTGTAAATAGGTGTCTTCGGAAAAGGCAAATCCTTTTTTTTCTTTTCGCTGTGCATAAAGCTGGATCAATTCCTTTGCGATATCCTTGACCTTGTTTTTGGTTTTGTTTTTAAGATTTTTCCAGGCTGCGGAGCCCAGCTTGTATATTTTCGGAGGTGTGAGGTCTTTACTTTTATATTTGGAGATTTTATGCAAAGAATGGATATTCACATAAAGGATATCGTTGTCTTTATAAATTAATCTGATGGCTTCCTGTGTTTTGCCGTTAATTTCTATTTTCTCCAGTCCACCGAACTTTCCGATGCCATGATCTACATGAACTACATAATCACCGGGATGAAGCTTATTAAGCTCTTCAATATTCAACCTTTCTTTCCGTGAAAAACCCGACTTGATGTGAAATTTGTGGTAACGTCCGAATATCTGATGATCCGTATAACAGCAGATTTGAAGTTCATGATCAATAAATCCTTCATGCAGTGTTTCCAGAATGGGAGTGAACCGGATGTTTGGGTTGATGTCCTCGAAGATGGCTTTTAACCTTTCAATTTGTTTTTCATTATTGGACAGTATGTAGTTGGTATATCCCTGCTCCTGATTTTTGATCAGATTGTCTGACAGCAGATCGAAGTTTTTGTTGAAAGCCGGTGGAGGTGAGGAATTGAACGTTACAGTATTTGACTCCGGGAAATGGCCTTTGTAACCAATTTCGACCCAATGGAACCCTTTGATTTGTTCTTCAAAATGTGATTTTGTTATGATGTAGGAGTCAATATTCTGATTGGGATTACTTTCAATGGTCTTATCAAAAAGCTCGGCAATGCGGCCGGAAATGTAGTCGAATTCTTTGACCCAGATTACCGTTTTTGTGTCGAGATATTCGAAAAATGACTGCCATTCGGATTCTTTTGAATGCCCGTCTTGTAGTTTTGGTTGTATTACGGCTTTGTTCAGGTTCTGAACAGAAAGTTGATTTTCAACGTCAAATTTCCTTATGGATTCCACCTCCTCACCAAAAAAGTCAATACGGTAGGGATGGTCATCTGAAAACGAGAAAATATCAACAATACTCCCCCGTACTGAAAACTGGCCCGGCTCATAAACAAAATCTACCTGCTCAAAATTGTATTCAAACAGCATATCATTCAGAAAATCCGAAGAAATTTTTTCTCCTTTGTTGATCTCAAGCGTATTTTTTACCAGTTCTTTTCTTTTTACTACCTTTTCAATAATGGCTTCCGGGTAACTGATTATTAATGCGCTTTCGTTGTTTCTTACCGCGTTCAGTACGCCGGTTCTGAGTATGATGTTGGTAGGATCTTCCTGGCCGAACCGGACAGACCGTTTAAAAGTAGAAGGGAAAAAATATACGTCCTGATCGGATAAAAGATTCTGAAGATCGTTATAGAAATAGGCGGCTTCTTCTTTGTCTCTCAGCAGAAATAAATGAGGGAAGGGTATGTGCTGTGCCGTACCGGCAGCCAGCGCACTGTCCAGGGAACCAGCCAGGCCCTTTACATAGGTTTTTGATTGCTGACGTATATGGCCTGTTAACTGCTTAACTTTCGGATGATCCTTATATTGATGTGTTATTTCTGATAGATTCACCGCAATAAATTTTGAGCGCAAAATTAAAATTCTACATTCTAATCATGAAAAATTTATGAGATTAAAGATATTTGCAACCAATAAAATCCAATGCTTAAAGGATGATTGTATATAAATTTGGCGGTGCTTCGGTTAAGGATGCCGAAGGTGTGGAAAATCTCAGAAATATTTTATCGGCTGAAAATGAAGCCCGGATTATAGTAGTCAGCGCTTTTGGTAAAACCACCAATAATCTTGAAGAAATAACCGGTGCCATTTATGATAGAGACGGGTTAAACTTTCAAGACCATTTTAAGAAATTAAGGGATTACCATTATTCAATCCTTAAGAAATTGTTTAAGAGGCATGAAAAAATTTATGGAGAAGTTGATGCTTTATTTGATTCAATCAACCGGGCTTTTTCGGATAAATGGACGCATTACGACCGTTTGTATGACCATATTGTAAGTATAGGGGAGATTCTTAGTACCAAAATCATCTGTGCTTATTTAAACGTTAGTGGTTTGAATTGCAGGTGGATAGACATGAGAAAAAATCTGATAACCGATGCTGTTTTCCGTGAGGCCGGGTTAGATTGGGAAAGAAGCCGGAAGAAGATAAGGAAACATTTTGTTCCTGAGGGGGATGAGGTAATCATTACCCAGGGTTTTATTGGCGGAACATCCAGGGGAGCTAGCACCACTCTGGGCAGGGAAGGTTCAGATTATAGCGCGGCTATCCTTGCCAATATGCTGAATGCAACGAAGCTGGTGGTATGGAAAGACGTACCCGGTGTGATGAATGCGGATCCCCGTTACTTCAGGAATGCCTGTAAACTGGAGAGAATTTCCTTTCAGGAAGCCATTGAATTGGCCTATTATGGAGCTAAAATACTTCATCCCAAGACCATTAAGCCCTTGCAGAATAAAAGCATTCCCCTCTATGTAAAATCTTTTCTGGAACCCGATCATGAAGGTACTTTGATTACTGATTATGAAAGATATGATGAAGATAAACCGATTTATATCCTTAAAACCGATCAGATTCTTATTTCTGTCCTTCCCAGAGATTTTTCATTTGTTTTTGAGGCAACGCTGAGCAAGATTTACAGTCTTTTTGCAAAATACAGGATTAAGATCAATCTGGTGCAAAATTCGGCCATCAACTTTACTTTTTGTGCGGATGCGAATAACCAGGGTATATTTCAACTCATAGACGATTTGAAGGAAGATTACAGAGTATTGTACAACAAAGGGTTGGAATTGTTAACCATCAGGCATTATACCGAACAGATACTCCAAGAGGTTCAAAAAGGACGACGTATTCTGGTTGAGCAACGCAGCCGGCATACGGCCCAATTCCTTATGGAAGAAGAAAGTTAGATCCCGTTTTGTGGTTTCGCCCGAATTGTTATATGACGATGCACAAGAAGGAAGGGTTGTTGATACCATGAAGTTTATTTTTCTTCTACCGAGTTATTCAAATAAACTTTAAAGGCCGGTTTATATCCTCTGAACGTTCCATTTTCTTTATAAACTTCATAAGCCAGCATTACAGAGTGTACTTCTTTAACCATTTGGAGCCTGTCCGGATTAAAATACCATCTTTCTTTGAACTGGATTTTGCCTACATTTGATCGGTCAAACTCCTCCTTGTTTTCCAGTTGTTTAATCTGATCTACAGAAAGTGGCTTGTCTTCAAAATAATCATAGGGTTGCATTTTGCCTGAGTAAACGGCTTCGAATATGAAATCTACCAACTCTTTGCGGTCAAAAGAACGCAGCCATTTTTTCTGCCAGTCATCCCCGTTATTCCTGGCTTTAACCACTACCCCATAGTTGATTGAGTCGGCAATACTGATAAATTCCCTGCCTATGGAATCCGTTTGAATGGATTGTTTGCTTTCTCTTTCCCACTTGTGTTTGCATCCCATGATCAGGATGGCAAAAAGCATCAATAACATCCAGCTTCCTGCATAAACAACAAGAGGTGATTTACCTTTCAAATGTGAGTTTTCTGGCGTTTTTTTCTTCATTGATCTGCCCGTTTTGATACGCAATTTTCCCGTTAACCAGGGTATGTGTTATCTGCGAATTGAATAGCTGACCTTCAAAAGGTGACCATTTACATTTATATAATATATTGTCTTTATCAATACGATGTGGTTTAAAAGGATCAATCAAAACAAGGTCTGCCCAATATCCTTTCCTGATATATCCTCTTTTGCTGGTGTTGAAAATATCCGCAGGAGTGTGGCACATTTTGTCTACTATGGTAGACAGGGAAATTTCCCCGCGATAATAAAATTCGAGCATCGCCAAAAGGGAATGTTGTACCATCGGTCCTCCCGAAGGTGCTTTTAAATAAGGATTGTTCTTTTCTTCCATCAAATGGGGGGCATGATCTGTAGCAATCACATCAATGGCATGATTATTTACTCCGTCAAGCAAAGCTTTTTTGTCGCCGGGCTTTTTTATGGCGGGATTCCATTTGATACGGGTGCCATACTTTTGATAATCCCTGTCGTCAAACCATAGATGGTGGATGCAGGCTTCAGCGGTGATTTGCTTGTTGGAGTTGAAGCGGGTCTTTTCCAGCAACTTCAGTTCTTTCGCCGTACTAAGGTGAAGAATATGTAACCGTGTACCGTATTTGTGGGCAAGTTCCACTGCCCGTGAGGAAGACTTAAAACAAGCTTCCTCACTTCTGATGAGGGGATGATACTCAACGGGGATTGTTCCATTGAATTGCTCTTTATAGTATTGTGTATTTTTTCGGATGATTGTTTCATCTTCACAATGTGTGGCTATTAGAACGGGAGATTCGTCAAATATTTGCTCCAATGAAGCCGTATTATCCACCAGCATGTTACCGGTTGAGGCACCCATAAAGGTTTTAACTCCGCATACCTCACGGGGATTAAGATTTTTTATTTCTTCAATATTTTCGTTGGTGGCGCCAAGATAAAAGGAGTAATTGGCAAAGGAATTTTGCTCTGCAATCCTGAATTTTTCTTTCAGTTGATCCATTGTAACTGCAGGAGGCTTGGTATTGGGCATTTCCATATAGGAGGTGACTCCCCCTGCTACCGCGGCTTTTGACTCTGAATAGATATCAGCCTTATGCGTTAATCCCGGTTCGCGGAAATGCACATGATCATCAATTACACCGGGTATAAGAATCTTATTTTTTGCATCGAGTACCTGGCTTTGTTGCAGGAGGGCTTTGGGTAAATCTTTTTCAATAAAAATTTCACTGATTTTTTCATTTTCGATTAAAACAGAACCCGTTTTTTTTGTTTCTTCATTAACAATGAATGCATTATGTATCAGAAGGGGTATCATATTTTTTGTACTTTTTAAATAAACTCCTGATTTTCATTGATATAACTCCCCAGACTGCCTCATTGAAAATTCCGCCACTCATTTTTGAGGTTCCTATGGCTCTGTTGGTAAATATAATGGGAATCTCAACCAGTTTAAAGCCGTATTTCCATGCTGCGAATTTCATTTCTATCTGAAAAGCATAGCCGATCATCTTGATTTTGTCAAGGTTTATGGTTTCCAGTACTTTGCGGTGGTAACATACAAAACCGGCGGTGGTATCCTTTATTTTCATCCCGGTAACGAATGCAACATACTGGGATGCAAAGTAGGAGATAAGTATTCTTCCTATTGGCCAATTGACTACGTTGGCTCCGTTTTTATAACGTGAACCGATGGCCACATCTGCACCGTCATAGGCACAAGCATTGTATAACCGGAGTAAATCTTCGGGATTGTGGGAGAAGTCTGCATCCATTTCATATATATAATCATAATGTTTTTGAATGGCCCATTTGAATCCGGTGATGTATGCAGTTCCCAACCCCAGTTTTCCTTCTCTTTCAATAAGAAATAATTGTTCGGGATATTTTTTCTGAAGGTCTTTTACAACTCCGGATGTTCCATCAGGTGAATGGTCATCTACCACTAAAATGTGAAAAGGTACGTTCAGGGAGAATATTTTTTCTATGATTCGTTCTATATTGCCTTTTTCATTGTATGTGGGTATGATCACGAGGTTTTTATCCATTGTCATATCATTCCTTGATTGTTAATGTAATAAGTTAAACGATTTGGCTAATATAAGATAATTATTTAGAAATACAGTTTTTCAAGTGATATTCTACAAAGTAGGTCATGAATAAGAATTGGGAAGCAGTTATTTATATTTTTTTTAGAAAAAATGTTTTAAAAGTCTTGGTAAATCTAAAATCTACCCTACATTTGCACTTCTCATTAATGAGGGTTCTTTAAAATCATCAGGCAGGGACAAACACAATGTAAAACGACATAGATCGTTTTAAACTGTTGAGGTTAGCGGAGATTGAAAAAAATATTTAAAAATTCATCAAAATATTTTGCAGAGAAGTTTACAGTTGTTATCTTTGCCATCTCTTTTGAGAAGACGAAAAGAAATTTGTTCTTTTAAAAAAGATATTTTAGGTTCTTTGAAATGTTGAGGTAGAAGCCAAAGGTGGAGTAAAAAAACTCCGTCAGACAGTCAGGGTCAAGATATACAAAGTTTAAATACAACGAAGAGTTTGATCCTGGCTCAGGATGAACGCTAGCGGCAGGCTTAACACATGCAAGTCGAGGGGTAACAGATCTCTTCGGAGGTGCTGACGACCGGCGCACGGGTGAGTAACGCGTATGGAACCTACCTGCAACAGGGGTATAGCCTCCGGAAACGGATGTTAATCCCCCATAAAGTTTATTGGTGGCCTCACCGATAAATTAAAGCTAAGGCGGTTGCAGATGGCCATGCGTACCATTAGTTAGTTGGTAAGGTAAAGGCTTACCAAGGCAACGATGGTTAGGGGTCCTGAGAGGGTAGTCCCCCACACTGGTACTGAGACACGGACCAGACTCCTACGGGAGGCAGCAGTGAGGAATATTGGTCAATGGGCGCTAGCCTGAACCAGCCATGCCGCGTGCAGGAAGACGGCCCTACGGGTTGTAAACTGCTTTTCTGCGGGAAGAATTCCCTGTATTCGTTACAGGGTTGCCGGTACCGCAGGAATAAGCATCGGCTAACTCCGTGCCAGCAGCCGCGGTAATACGGAGGATGCAAGCGTTATCCGGATTCATTGGGTTTAAAGGGTGCGCAGGCGGTGGAGCAAGTCAGTGGTGAAAGCCCGAAGCTCAACTTCGGGATTGCCATTGAAACTGTTTCACTTGAGTGTAGTCGAGGACGGCGGAATGAGTTGTGTAGCGGTGAAATGCATAGATATAACTCAGAACACCGATTGCGAAGGCAGCTGTCTAGGCTACAACTGACGCTGAGGCACGAAAGCGTGGGGAGCGAACAGGATTAGATACCCTGGTAGTCCACGCAGTAAACGATGATCACTCGTTGTTGGTTACCTAGTAACCAGTGACTGAGGGAAACCATTAAGTGATCCACCTGGGGAGTACGTCGGCAACGATGAAACTCAAAGGAATTGACGGGGGCCCGCACAAGCGGAGGAACATGTGGTTTAATTCGATGATACGCGAGGAACCTTACCTGGGCTTAAATGCAGGCTGCATTCCCCTGAAAGGGGGATTTCCTACGGGACCGCCTGCAAGGTGCTGCATGGTTGTCGTCAGCTCGTGCCGTGAGGTGTCGGGTTAAGTCCCATAACGAGCGCAACCCCTATCGCTAGTTGCCAGCATGTAATGGTGGGGACTCTAGCGAGACTGCCGGTGTAAACCGGAGGAAGGTGGGGATGACGTCAAATCAGCACGGCCCTTACGTCCAGGGCTACACACGTGTTACAATGGCCGGTACAAAGAGCAGCCACCTGGCGACAGGGTGCTAATCTTGAAAGCCGGTCCCAGTTCGGATCGAAGTCTGCAATTCGACTTCGTGAAGGTGGATTCGCTAGTAATCGCGCATCAGCCATGGCGCGGTGAATAAGTTCCCGGGCCTTGTACACACCGCCCGTCAAGCCATGGAAGCCGGGGGTACCTGAAGTCCGTAACCGATCCCGCCTCGGCGGGAGAGGAGCGGCCTAGGGTAAACCCGGTGACTGGGGCTAAGTCGTAACAAGGTAGCCGTACCGGAAGGTGTGGCTGGAACACCTCCTTTCTGGAGCCGACTGTCTGACTTTTTACTCCAGCTTAGCTCTATCTCAACATTTTATTTTTGGTTAATTAGCTTAACCAGCAAAGCCTGTCCGGCAATCCCCTGACAGAGTTATCGGTGCAATTCCGGTATTAACCGCATCGCTCACCGAAGCCTCGGCTTAGGTGAGCAGTGTCCTCCGAATAAGTGGAGAAGGAGTTAATCCTCCTTCGCTAAAGCTACGGAGGGTAAAAGTTCTTTGACATATTGAGAGAAGATATCACAGAGCAAATAAAGAAGCAAATAAGGGCGAACGGTGGATGCCTAGGCTCCCGGAGGCGAAGAAGGACGTGATAAGCTGCGATAAGCTACGGGTAGG
>JAGXLC010000023.1:0-6734 GCA_018334875.1 Bacteroidales bacterium
AGTTTTTGCTGAATCAACCGAAGGGGCCTGGTTATCGTGTTGGATATCAATACCGCCACCACAGTCCCCAGAATAATTAAAAACACATAAATATTTACCATCACCATGATGATTGTATAGATTTCTTTCTGAAGCGCCTGTTGTCTGGTAAAATAGGGTATATTCAAATAGGCCAGCAACTGATTGCGGTCATTATAAAAAGGAACATAGGCAGAATGATATTTCATATTCCCAATCACCTCATCGTGTATGAACCGGGGTAGTTTGTCATCCGATAATTTATTGTAAGCAACCGGATTCATCCGCCGGCTTATCAAATTCTTGTCAAAAATCTGCGGCCGGGAAGTGGATAGCAATTGCCCTTCGAGGTTGTATAAATTCATATCCACATAAAACACATTCGAAAATTTGGTCAGCAGATCGTTGAGATAACCACTGTATTCCTGGGTAAGGGTATCTTCAGTGCCCAGTTCGTTTTCCATTTCAACAATCAGCGATTCCATTTTTTCACTTATGTTTTCTTTCTGTTGTTTCTGAAACTGTTGTGTTGTATAATAAACCGTGCCAGTACCAACGGCTATCATAGAAAGTATCAGAAGGAGCACCATGGAGAGCTTGATCTTATTCTTAAAATTGTAATGGAACTTGCTTATATTTTCGGGGAATCCGAAAATAAATATAAATAGCAGGGTGACCAGATAAAAGAAGGCAAAGATATAGGAAAACTGGGCCAATAAATCAAGAAATCCCTTTAAAGGCTTGCTAATGACGATCACCGAACCTTCTCCCATATTATATATCAAGTGGCTGTAATCCTGATAATCCTTAAAAGTATATTCGCCGGCGGTTTCAAAGCGCGGGATCAGTTTCATGGGATAGGAATAATCGCCGGACCTTCGTATCAATTCGCTGTATTTATATTTGGCATAGGAATAATCCTGCAGCGGCCCGGGATCAGTAAGCTCTTTGGTGAGCAGAAGCTCAGGATATCCGAGGTGATCGCTGGTCAACTTGGAATCCAGAGAAATATACAAAGTAGATTCCTGGTATTGATCCCCTTCATGATACTTTATAATCCCTATATAGCTTATTCGGCCATTAAGGTTATCCAGGTAGTAAAAATTGCTGTTTCCAACAGAAATACCATCTTCATCAAGCATTTGATCGAAAAACGTGTAGCAATGATGCTGCTCGGTTCGGTTATCAAGAACAACGCTAAGCTGATCATTGGGTGCACAAACTGATACCTGGAGATCATACTTATTGAAATAACCGTCAAAATATTCGGTTCTCAGGTAATCGAATATCTTTCTCTCATTATCCAAATGACGTCTCATCCATTGAGCAATCCTGTTATCAGATGCAACTTGCTCTCCCCTTCTTTGCAATAACAATTCCCCAACCCGGTCTCGTTCACTCTCCAGATTAGCAACAAGCACCTTGCGCTTATTTCTCTCTTTAACCTCAGTATGATGATGAATAAACAACATGATAAAAACTACCGATATCAACATAAGTACGATTAAACGCGGATAATTGTAGCTGGTATTAAAAAAAACAATCAGAGCCACAAGGAGGTGTGTAACATAAAAAAACGCAATGGTGTACCATTGCAAAGATACTCCGTACTGATTAGCAATTGCCAAAGCCCCGAGGGACAATGGTAAAAATATCCACACAAATTCCTTATAATTGACAACCTTCCTTATCTTATCAATAAAATAATCAATCCAGAGAAAATAAATAAAAAACAAAATAAATAGGGTCAGTAACATCAAAAGACCGGAAAACTCCAGATCAAAGAAGCGGTGAAAATCAAAGGAAAAACTGGAGTTGAAGACCAATGAACGAAAAAGATACCAGATCAATCCAAAGAATGCGATATTTATTAATGAACATAGGAAAGAAATCCCTATGGCGGATAATTTTGAGTATTTTTTCATGCCGCCAACCGGTCTTAAATAACGGGTTGCCAGCCAGACAACAAACCAAAGGCAAACCAGGTGCAGCATAAGATCCCCCAAATTAGGAATAAGACCAGAAGAGGCATAAAATGAAGGATCAAAAATTTGCAATTGATAAAGGTTGTCAGGAAACTGGAAATGAACGGAAAAAAAACGTATCGCTCCCAGAAAAACAACAACCATTATAAAGAGCCAAAACCTTTTTGTATAGTCTATAGTTTGCCGTAACAGCCGACCGATAAACAAAAACAAAAAAACAAAAGCAGCGAGAAACAAAACAACCGACAGGTAATACATGAAAGAAGCTCCTCTTTCAAATTCCGAAGGGTAAAGCGAAAAAAGATATCGGCCCTCTCTGTCTTTTATGGCGATTCCCTGATCAGAATCTTTTATAATCTCTACATCCGCCGGAAGTGTAAAATCTTCCTGAAATGTGCTCTTCAAATAATGGTTTTCATAGGAGTAATTTTTTTTCAATAGTCCAATTCCCACCACCCGGAATGAATCGGTTTGCTCCTCGCGGATATAATACCAACCGTTTCCAAGTTGGCTCACACTGTGATCCCTGACAGAATCAAGGGAACTTACCGGTACTGTATTGGTATTCCAATATTGAAGCTGGTTTTCATAAAATACATAAAGTGCCAGACCCCTGGATTGAAACAGGTTTGAATAATTGGAAAAGAAAGAAGGTTCAAGTTCATCCGGGCCCAATTCAGAAATCTTACCGGTGATATTCGACACATGCTCGTCGATCAAGTCTTGCTTTGAATATAGTGTACCAACAAATGCTTCCTTATCAATTTCCTGTTTCTTATACTTATCAAAAGAGGCATTCATAAAGAGGCTGGCAGCAAAGCACAGCAAAAATAACCCCGAAAAAACCAGCAATCTGTACATTTTAAGAATCTATTTTATAACATTTGTTCATTCAATATCATAAGGAATATCATTGTCATCAATCAACCGCCATGATGATAGGGTTCGCCGTGGATAATTGTAAATGCCCGATATAGCTGCTCAGCAAAAACCACCCGTACAATCTGGTGGGAAAAAGTCATTTTTGAGAAAGACAGTTTCATATCCGCCTTTTCATAAAGCCCATCAGAAAATCCGTAAGCTCCGCCTATAACAAATGTCATAGTGCGGGTACCCGAGTTCATAAACTTCTGAATCCACTTTGCAAATTCCGTGGAATTCATTTGTTTTCCACGCTCATCCAAAAGTACAACAATGGAGTCACCGGGTAATGCTTTCAGTATCTTTTGCCCTTCTTTTTCCCTGATTTCCTTCTCAGAATATTTTTTGGATGCTTTGATGCTGCTGATCTCTTCAATATCAAAACGGATGTACTTATTAATTCTTTTATGGTATTCCCTCAAAGCGTCCGCTATATATTCCTCCTTATTTTTTCCGACTACCAGAACCTTAATCTTCATATAGACCAAATTTACAAAGAAAAGTATAAAATACTCCTGTCGGCGTCGTTATTTCAATGATGTGCGCATCAGATGCATAACCCACTTTTTTTTATAACACGTATAACAATGGTTCAATTTTTGCATTATTTAAGAATAAACTTAACATACCATGAATGTGTACACAAAAATAATACCTCTGCTTGTTATTTTTACTTTATTTTTTAACAAAGCGGTTACGGATACCGCGCAGGAAATCCCCAATGATATTGCCGTAGCTTTTAAAGTAGGCACAGCGAAAGAACTTGCCAGATTTTTTAACGATAACCTGGAACTTGCGGTGGATGAAAAAGAGGATATATATAGTAAATCCCAGGCAGAGCGAATCATGGACGATTTTTTTGTTAAACACCCCCCGAAAAATTTTAAATTTATCCACAAAGGGGGTAAAGAGGATGCTCAATATGCTATAGGAAGGCTTCAGACCTTTGAAGGAAATTTTAGGGTATACATGCTTTTAAAACCTCAAAAAGGCCAATTGCTTATCCATCAACTGCGTATTGAAAATGAAATTGAATAACAACCATCTCCAGAGCATACTTGAATTAGCCGTAAAAGAAGATATAGGTGACGGGGACCATTCCTCCCTGGCCTGTATTCCCAAAAGAAAACAGGGAACATCCCAGCTTCTTATAAAGGAAAAAGGTATTATCGCAGGTATAGACATTGCCCGCAGGGTTTTTGATATCATTGACCCGAATCTCCGGACCGAATTATACATCTCTGACGGAAACAAAGTAAACAAGGCGGATATTGCTTTCCAGGTTAAAGGAAAGGTTCGTTCCATTCTGCAGGCGGAAAGACCAGCTTTGAATTTCCTGCAGCGGATGAGCGGTATAGCCACCCAAACCAGACTGTATGCCGATAAGTTAAAAGACCTGAACACAAAGGTTCTGGATACAAGAAAGACCACTCCGGGCTTGCGTATTCTGGAAAAACAGGCTGTAGCCCTTGGTGGCGGGTCCAATCACCGCATGGGGCTCTATGATATGATCATGCTCAAAGACAACCACATTGATTTTGCAGGAAGCATTGATAAAGCCATCCGCAAGACTCTGAAATACCTGCACAAACAGGAAAAAAACCTTAAGATTGAAGTTGAAGTGAGAAACCTGGAGGAAGTCAGGGAAGTTATGCAAACAGGCGGGGTAGACAGGATCATGCTTGATAACTTTAATACGGAAGACACCAAAAGAGCTGTTGAACTGATCAACGGTATGTTTGAAACCGAATCCTCAGGAAACATTACATTGGAGAACATCCGGCAATATGCTGAATGTGGTGTGGATTATATCTCAGTTGGTGCCCTCACTCATCAGATCAAGAGCCTTGATATGAGCCTCAAAGCAATAGACTTTTAAACTTCAGGCTTTCGGAAGACCCTCCCCATTTGTTTGGCCACCTTTTCATCGATCCAAATTTCTTATTATTTTTAGCCGCAATATTATTATTAACAAAACTCAAACATCAGGAACATTAACTTCACCAGTATGGATATCGGAAAAAGAAACGAGGGTATTATAAATTTAATAAAGAGGAGATCCAAACGGATAAGCCTCCCGGGATTCTATAGTATTCCCCTTTATGAAGTAATCAAATTCTTCATAGATGGATTAAAAAACGGAGCATTGACTACCCGGGCATCCTCGGTGGCATTCAACTTTGTGCTGGCCATGTTCCCCGGCATCATTTTCCTTTTTACTCTTATTCCTTACATCCCGATAGATAATTTTCAAACGGAGCTTCTGAATGTCTTTCAAAACATCCTGCCCCAGAATGCTTTTAATCTTTTGAAATCTACCCTGGTGGATATTATAATGACCAAAAACTGGGGCCTTTTGTCTTTCGGTGCACTGGCCAGTTTGTTCTTTTCAATGAACGGCATCCACGCTCTGATAGACGCTTTTAATTCCACCCACCACTATATAGAAACCAGGAGTTGGATCACGCAGCGGTTGATATCACTTGGTCTTGTTTTCATCCTGGCTACCCTGATCACTTCTGCCACACTGCTGATCATATTAAGCCGGACAGTTTTAAATATGCTGGTTGAACAAAACATACTTGAATATGGTATAACCCTTTACCTGATACTAATCGGACAATGGGTTATCATCATTTTATTTCATCTTTTGGCCATATCGTTCATATATTATCTGGCACCGGCCAAAAGGCCTAACTGGAACTTTTTTTCACCCGGAGCCATATTCGCCACCTTTCTGACAATTATGGCTTCTGTAATCTTCTCATTATTCATCAATAATTTCGGCCAGCTTAACAAGCTGTACGGCTCCATTGGCACTTTGATGGTGGTACTGATTTGGACCTACTTCAATTCTCTGGCTTTAATACTTGGTTTCGAGCTCAATGCAAGCATCAGCAGTGCCAAAATCAAATCAAAATATTCATGAGATACAATTTATCACATATCAGAAGAGAATACGCCCAAAGATCGCTCTCTAAAAATGATGTGGACAAAAACCCCTTCAGACAACTGGAGCGCTGGCTCGATGAAGCAGTTCATGCAGAGGCATATGAGCCCACAGCCATGATCCTTTCCACATCCGATGCAAAGGGAAGGGTTACCTCCCGCACTGTACTGCTGAAAGAGATGAAAACAGAAGGACTGGTTTTTTATACCAATTACAATAGTTTAAAAGGCCGGCAGTTAAAGGAAAATCCGTTTGTTTCTGCCCTCTTTTACTGGGCTGAACTGGAAAGTCAGGTTCGGCTGGAGGGTGTAACAGAGAAAGTCCCTCCAGAAGAATCCGACCGTTATTTTGAATCCAGACCGGAAACCAGCAGGATCGGCACCTGGGCCTCGGATCAGAGCACCGAGATCCCCGACCGGAAATACCTGGAACAAAGGCAACAGGAATATTCAGAATATTTCCGCAACAAAAAGATCGAACGGCCTCCCCACTGGGGCGGTTATCTGATCAGGCCTACACGCTTTGAATTCTGGCAGGGCAGAGAAAACCGGCTGCACGACCGGATTGAATATTCACTGGAGGAGAAGAAGTGGGTGCTCAGAAGGCTGGCGCCATAAATTTCTTATAGGATACTTCGGGGATAGGAAGTTGCCGGATGCCCGAAGGTCTTTAACCTGCTGTAGCATTAATAAGTTATATACCTAATTTGAACAAGCCAAAACCAAACAGGATGCTTTCAAGGAATTTAATGTGTTTCCGTTTTGGTTTGTCCAAATTAGAAATCAATATATTGATCCATCTGATACCGGCTTAGCGGTTTTGAACCGCTTAGCCGGTGGTTTGCGTCAACTTTTTCTCAG
>JAGXLC010000023.1:7357-25602 GCA_018334875.1 Bacteroidales bacterium
GTCGTCGGTCTGGGTGAATGTTTCCCCGGGATCAAAAATCTCACTAAGCACAGCCCGGAGGTGCTCTTCCAACTCAACCTTTATCTCATCATAGGCAACCTGCTTTTTGTTCATCTTAACCGACCAGTCAAAATCATCCTGGTAGATCCTGCGGAAGAAATAAAGGCCGGGAACGATCTTTTTTTGCGGACCATGCACTTCACTGTACATCCTTGAATAGATCAAAGCCTGCAGGGCCGCGTGATTGCCATACTCTTCAAACAATGAAGGCACATCCTTAAAGGATTGTTTGGGCTGTCCCGTTTTGTAATCAATAATGCGTATACCGGAACCGTTTTCATCCACCCGGTCGATATCCCCCTGGATCAATACATTTTTATCTTCTCCATCAACGGCAAATTCTACGGAAGTCTTCCAGGTTTCTTCCAGGGAAATGGGGATAAAAGGGGCAAATTTCTGCTCCACTTTCAAGAACTGTTTGATATACTGAAAAATGATGTCTTTGATCAACAAATTCTTACCCGAAAGATTGATCTTTTTATCCGCGGGGAAATCGCTGAAATATTCTTCTCTAAATGCCTCCATGATTCTGGCTTCAATAAGGTCGTCATTGCGCTCCAGTTTTTTCAGTTCTTCCGAAGTGATCCGGCTTTTATTCTGCCGGTAAGGCTCATAAAGCAGTTGAATGGCTTTATGAAGCAGGGATCCGAACAACGGCAGATCAACATTCTCCGTGACTTCCTCGGGTTCTTTCAAGCCTGCAATATACCTGTAATAAAACTGCAGGGAACAACGCAGATAGGTATTGATGGCGCTGGGAGAAAAGGATTTTTCGCCACCACTGATGGCATTATAATTTTCCAGCACATCAAGAATTTCCGCGGTCTTCGCCACCGTAACAGGCCTGGCTTCCGGTATGGTGATGCCTGAAACCACTGTTTTTTCCCTGATATCAAAATTTGTCTCAAACTTAAGCTGGTGCATAAAACGGCTCATCTCGCCCATCTTAATACCATCTGTTCCGGAATTGTAAACCAGTGTAATGTTTTTGGCGCGCTGAATCAGCCGGTAGAAATAATAGGCATAGATGGCATCGTTGTGTTCATAGGTGGGCAAACCAAATCCTTTTCTCAGACTAAATGGTATAAAAGAAGGGGTGGATTCGGCTTTTGGAAAAACACCCTCATTCATTGAAAGAATAAGAAGATTTTCAAAATCGAGTGTCCGGGTTTCCAGAAGGCCCATGACCTGGATCCCCGACAAAGGCTCACCCTGAAAGGGAATGGATTGGTTTTTAACCACCCTTTCCAGGATCCGAAGATAAGTGGCAGGTTTAACATTTGCCTGATGCTGCTGAAAGACTTCCTTCAAGCGCTTGATAGCAATATATACATAATAAATGCTTTCCAGCTCCATCCGGAGGGAGTAATCCTCCCCTTCATCCTGTTGTTTCAGCAAGGTATAAAACCTGTAATAATTATCCAGCAGATAATCGCTGAGGGATTCATAGGATTCAGGCAAGGCAAAAACCGCACGAAACAGGTTGTTGATCGTTAATTCCCCTGAAGGAATGTAGATTTTGTTGTGCTTGTGGATTTGCTCAATAAGCTTCTCTACCTCTTCATCCCTGATGATCCCAAGATATTGGTGATTCAGAACCGACAGCACATCATTGTAATAGAACTGAACCTCCCCGTTTTGTTGCTTTACGTTCTCCTGAAGGCGTATCAGCGTAAGCAGGAAACTGAATGCCGGCGTAGAATAAACGGGATATCCCATGGTCACGTTCACCTCACCCGGGGTTTCAGGCAAACTGTTCAGCACCGGCAGCAACAAATGCTCATCGGGCAGGACGATGGCCGTTTTATCCGGTGAATGGCTTTCTTTCTGAGGCATATCTGTCAACAGATCAGGCAGAATCTTGGCCTGGGAAATATCATAGGGGGTGTTGACAAACCGAATGTATTTATCCTGCTTCATTCCATCATAAACGCCCAGTTCTTCGCCGGGAAAATGTTCCATATTATGCTGAATAAAGCTTCCGGCTTCATGATCATTGAGATAAAAATGATCATAATCCCAGTAAAAAACAGCCTTCCCCTGTTGTTTCAGTTCTTTGAAAAGGCGGTGTTCAACCGGGGTAAGGGCATTAAAGCCAATAAAAATATACTTATCCTGTTCAGGTGTAAGCTTCTGTGAATTGATCCTGTCTGTGACCGACCGGTAGATCTTTCCTTCATAACCCTGCTTATGCTCATCCAGCAGCATATTAAACTGAAAATACACATTATAAAGCACCTGCCATATGCTGATGAAATCATTCTGTTCCTTCGAAAGCTGGCTTACATTCAGCGTATCCCAGAATCTTCTGATCGACTCAATCTGTTCTTCTGTCAGATAGGAAAAATGATCCTCCAGTGATTTTAACCGGGCCAGGTTCCGGAAAACATCACGGGGATCGGCCAGGTACTTGTCTATATCATCAAAGTCGCGCAACAACATCTCCCCCCAATGATAAAACTCATCAAAAGATTCCTGGCTCTGTTTCTCTTTTTTGAAAACCTGGTAGAGCATGAAAATCAGGGAAAGCTGATCGGCTTTCTGTAAACCGGAAAGATGCTGCATCAGGTCGCTTATAGTAAGCACTTCAGGCGACCATACCGGGTTTTTGAGCTCACCAGCCAGATAGCGCTTGAAAAACAACCCCGGGCGCTGGTTGGGAAAGACAACGCAAATGCCGGAAAGGGCGTTTCCGTATTTTTTATATACATCCCGGGCAACTTCCTGAAGAAAATATTGCATAACTTTTTATTTTCGTGCACTTTTTGGCAGACAATGAAATTCTAATATCTAATTTCGAAATTCTAAACAATATCAAATGACCAAACAAACAAATTTCAAAACAAACAAATATGAAAAGAGAACTCATGAAAATTTTCGGTTCAATTGTAACTAACTTAGCATAAAGTGTTTTGGTCTCCGGCAGCTGCCGGATTGAACATTAAAATTTGTTTAGAATTTAGTAATTTGAAATTTGTTAATTGGTACTTGTTCTATTACAAAGACTAAAATTTAATAAACCATTGAAAACATGGCTTTTCAAATATTCACTGTCTTATAATATTTCCCCTGCCATGTATCCCGGTTCACCATCCTTTGCTCAAGGTTGTTGCGCACTTCGTAGGTTCTAATCAGGCCCCAGCCCGGGCCAGCCAGGAACCAAGGGGGAACTTCGCCGGAAAAGCGTTCGATGACAAAATCCGGGTTCAACCTTTCTATAAAAGCGATGATAAAATCAATATAATCGTCCAGTTCAAAAAGCGTAAACCGTTCCGGATGATCCCTGTATTCTCCGGCCATGGCAGTATCTTTAAGTATCTGCAACTGATGAAACTTGACCGTATCCAGCGACAAACGGGAGATCAGATCCGCTTCCCTGAGCATATCCTCCCTTGTTTCTCCCGGCAGACCAAAGATCAGATGGGCTCCTGTTTTGATACCTTTCCGGGCAGTCTTTTCTATTGCAGTTATTGAATCTTCTAACGAATGGCCCCGGTTGATGTGTTCCAGGGTGCGGTTATAAAACGATTCAATCCCATATTCCAGGATGATATAATAATCTTCCGACAACGTTGCAAAATAATCCAGTTTTTCATCGTCTATGCAATCCGGGCGGGTTCCGATAACAAGCCCGATAATTCCCGGATACTGGAGGGCTTCATTATAAATTGATTTCAGTCGGTCCAAAGGCGCATAGGTATTGGAATAAGCCTGAAAGTAGGCCAGATACCTATTGGCCTTCCGGTAACGATTCCTGTGGAATTCCACTCCCTCATCGATCTGCTGGGTTACACTCTTGCCGGGATTGCAATAGGAGGGATTGAAAGCATCATTGTTACAATAGGTGCATCCTCCCCTTCCTACGGTACCATCCCGGTTGGGACACGTAAAACCGGCATCGATGGTTACCTTCTGCACCCGCTCACCAAAGACACGTTTGAAATAATCGCTGTATGCATTAAAACGCCTTCTGTTTCCCCAGGGAAAAACCCCACCGCTGTCCTTGCTCATCTTTAAACCTCCGTTAATGTATTCTGGTTGACATACCAAATGTAACCAACGGGATGATCATAACCCATATTTCGGATTTGCTTCAGGTAATAACCGATCTGTTTCTTATATAGTTGATCCTTCTTTTCTCCAAACTTATAATCCACCACTACGGTTTGTCCGTTTTTCATCATCACCCGGTCGGGACGATAGGTTTTTCCATCGGGAAGAAGGATCTCACGTTCGGTAAATACTTCCCAGCTTCCGTCAAACCAATCCTTAACCTGCCGGTGATTGACCAGATGCTCTATTCGCTTGCGCAATTCCTTCTTTTCGGCTTCATTTATTTTGCCTTCCATGTACACCTGCTCCAAAGCCTCCTCAATGTCAGATATGGAATGGATACCGGCAAAAATATGATGCATCAGCTTTCCGTAATCCACCGAACCCTGAAACAAATCGGTTTTATCACTGAAAAATTCACTATATTCATACTTTAAATGGAGACGGGGCATGGTAGAATATACCGGGTAATTTTGCTGTTCCAACAGATTTTCTTCTCCAGCCTCAATATGAGCTCCTTCCGGTAATTCACCCCATTCCAGCATACCGGTTTCTTCATCCCAATAAATCTTTAAATCCTTTATAAACGGACATTCAATGTTATCCGACGGGGGTAACGCTTCATAATTGATGTATATATAATGAATCATTTCGCCTATGGTAGTCAGGCCCTTATCGCTCACCGTATAATTCAGGGTTCCCTCTTTTTTTACCTGTATCGGAACATAAGTAAAAAGCACCTCCTCTGCCCTGGTCAGGGCCACATAGAGAAGATTCAGATTGTCCACATAATTATGGAACTTTTCATAATAATAGGCATCCCGGAACAGGGTATCTGCCAGATTACCGGAATAATTAACCGGAACAACTCCAACCTTACCGAGATACCGATCATCAGGGCGACACCATAAATAATTCTTTCTCACCCCCGATGAAGTGGTATCCAGCTCCCAGTTACAAAAAGGGATTAGGACAGCCTTAAATTCCAGACCTTTAACTTTATGAATGGTGGTAATCCGAATCGCATCGTAATCTTCAGGAAGCTGAAGTTTTTGCTTCCATCCGTTCTCCTTCCACCATTCCAGAAAGGTATTCAGATCCGAAGCATACCTCCTTGAAAAGTCAAGGATGATCTCCTGAAAGGCTTGAATATATTGTATTTCTCCTTCTATCCTGTTGATGTTAAAGATGAAGATCAGCCGCTCGGTGAGCTCATAGAGCGACATTCTCTTCAGCCCGGAAAGATTTTCAACAAAATCCCGGGGAAGATGCTCCGTCAAGTCGTCCCCTGCTTCTCTGAAAAGCGCGTGCCAGTTTTGCTGCCCATATCCTTTTGTCAAAATGGTATTGTTATAAGCCTCTTTGATAAAAGCGCGGTTGATGGCATCGTCGGGTTTGATCAGATACTGGAATACAGACAAAATAAACTTCACACTTTCTGCTCTGCCGACATACAGAGAATCATTGGAAATCACATCATAACGGTATTTTGAAGAAGCCTGGGCGCTGTTCCTGTATTCCATCAAAGCATCGGCAATTTCCTGGCCTTCGCTGTTCTTTCGCACAATAATTGCAATATCCGAAAGATTATAATGCTGATCCTGTAACGACTCGATATCCTTGATAAGCTGCTGCTTGATCTTTTCCCTTGCTTCCTGTTGCTGATTATGGAGATGCCTGTAGAAGCGATTCAAAACATACCCTCCTTCCCGCTTTTCAGGAAGTTTCTGCATCACATCCTTATAGGCTTCCAATAATTTTCCTTCCCAGGGATTCTCACCATGATGGGCCTGAATCTGAAAATCGAAATGATGTTGCAATACATACCGGGCAAAATGAAAGACGGTATTGTTATAGGAAATAATGTTGTGCAAACTGCGCCGGTTATAGATCAACTCTTCCTGATCAACCGGAAATTGAGAAAATTCTGCAGGCACCTCATCTTCCAGTATCTTCCAGTCGCCATTGCGCCAGCGATAAATGGACTGTTTTACATCCCCAACCATCAGATTGGACCAGTTCTGAGACAGGCTGTTACTTAAAAGCGGCTTAAAGTTTTCCCATTGAAACCTCGAGGTATCCTGAAATTCATCGATCATAAAATGGTGATAAATGCTGCCCGTCTTTTCATAAACAAACGGTGCATCGTTGCCCGAAATGATGTCCCTCAGGAAATCTGCGGCATCGGATATAAGGAACAGGTTTTTCTCCCGGCAGTATTCATACAGCCGATTCTGAATATCCCCGAGAATGCCCAGTACATATATATTTCTCTGTATTTCCCTTACCGACTGATATCTTTCACAGTTGTCATTGCAATAATCCACAGTCTCCCTCAGAATGGGATTGAGCTGATCCCTGGCCAGAGAAATGACCAGTTGTTTATCCTCTTTTTTAAGATTGGAAGATGGCCATTTTTCGGGATCATCCAACACCTTCAGAACATTTTGGTTGGGTGTAAGCTTATCTTTTCTGGCCTCCTTTAAATAGTAAAAGTAACGGGCCACCCCGCTGCCTTTCCGATTGAAGTAATCCACATTCAGGCCGCTCCTTTCAATAATGTCCACAGCCTGCTTTCCATAACCTTTCAGTGTATTTTCAAACCGGTTCTGCTCCTGTTTCAGGGTTTTTAAATAATCATTCAGGGTCTTTCGGTCGCTGATTTTACTTACCTGTAAATCTTTCACCTCTTCCTTCATCAGTTCTCCTGCCAGAGAGGTAATCTCTTCCCTGAAATTCCAGCTTTTCTCTTCCATCATGCGTGACCGTGCAAAATCCACCAGCCACCGGCGCAGTTGATTATCCTTTTCCGTAGCCAGAAGCAAATCATCAATTACGTAATTGAGAATTTCGGTCTCATCTGTTTCAAGTGTATACCCCGACTGAAGGCCAAGTTCCCGGGCAAAGGTTCTTATGACCCGCTGAAAAAAGCGGTCAATGGTGTTCACCGAAAACCGGCTGTAATCATGCAGAATGTTTTTCAGAACATTGAAAGCCCTCCTCTGGATCTCATAATCTTTAAGATTCAAATTTGCCTTTATGGCAGGCAGATGTTTGGATTCTCTTCCATTGGCAAGGGTATTCAGCTCATCCAGAATCCGATGCTTCATCTCAGCGGTGGCTTTGTTGGTAAAGGTTACGGCCAGAATATGCCGGTAAAGTGAGGGATTACGAAAAAGCATCAGCAAATACTGCTGTGTAAGGGAAAAAGTTTTACCCGATCCTGCAGAAGCTTTATATATTTTAAGACCAGCCATATAAAATAATATTCAAATAAGGGATAAAATTAGCCCAAAATTCTCACAGGACAAAGAGCAGTACATAATCCGGAATTTATCATCATTGAATACAGAAGAGGATGTGAAAATAAAATACATTCCATGTGGGACTGCAAAGATGGCATCCCGCAAATGCTGTATCTCATTAACTGCCAGAAGATAGAAAACAATTTTGCAGCTTGCTTTAAAAGGTAATAAAAAACCAAACATAGAATGCTCAGAAGACTATCTATGGCATGAAAGACCGTCAGGCCTGCCATTTTTGTAGGCCCAGGTGTCAACCCGGGTGCTGAATATCCAAAAAACTATCAGAATCCCGTCAGGGATGACATAGCAGAAAATCGAATTTCTTTCATTTCTTGCAGTTTCCCATTTGACAATCTTATTTCTTTAAAAATTATGCGAAATCTTTAACTTTGTTGGCCATTTATCGTTAGAAAGAAAAAAGTAAAAAATAGAACAATGAAAAAAATAAAAACAAGCCTGCTGACCATACTCTTTATTGGCATACCCTTTATATTGCTTTCATCCCCTACTGAAGAGCAAGGATATGAAATAAACGTGCAGATCAACGGACTGAAAGATTCCGATCTTTATCTTGGTTTTCATCACGGAAACAAACAATTTATCAAAGATACCATTCAACTTAATGAGAACGGGGAGGGTACTTTCCAGGGCAGCGAGCCGCTTCAGCAGGGTATATATCTTGTAATCACACCAAAGAAAAAATACTTTGAAATCCTGGTAGGTGAGGATCAACATTTCTCACTCAAAACCAATGTCAACGATTTTGTTAATACACTGGAATTTGAGGGTAATGAAATAAACCAGGCATTTAATGACTATCAAAAGTTTATGATGAAGCAAAACCAACAATCCGCTGCTCTGAAGAAAAAACTAAAAGCCGCTGAAACCGGTAAAGATTCCACAAAACTCAGAGATCGCCTGGAGGAGTTGGATAAGAAAGTAAAAAACAAATGGAACAGCATTATTTCTGAATATCCCAATTCACTGCTTGCCGTTATCATCAAGGGCATGAAAAATGTTGAGGTTCCTGACTTCAATATTTCAGAATCTACTGACAATAAAGATGCCTTACAGTGGGAAAAACGATATCAATACCATAAGGATCATTATTTCGACCATATTGATCTGTCAGATTCCCGCCTGGTAAGAACCCCAATTCTCCACAGAAAGATAGACCATTATTTCAATAACATTCTTGTACAAAAGCCGGACTCAATAATCCCGGAGGTTGACCGGATCGTAAGCAAAACCCGTGGGAATGAAGAAACTTTTCAGTATTTAGCCCGTTATCTGCTCAACCATTACCAGCAAAGCAACATCATGGGAATGGATAAAGTTTTTGTGCATATTGCAGAAAAATATTACCTGTCCGGCCAGGCCGACTGGGCGGATTCGAGTACTATAAAAAAGCTACGTGACCGGGTAAGCAAGATCAAGCCCAACCTCATTGGCAAAACAGCACCTGAACTGAAGTTAATCACAACATCAGGTGAATATACCAGTCTGCATGATGTAGATAGTGAATACACATTACTTTACTTCTGGGAGCCAACATGCAGCCACTGTAAAAAACTGACACCAAAAATCCGGGAGCTTTATAAAGAATACTCCCGCGATCAACTGGAAATTTTTGGAGTATACACCCAAACCGACAGGCAGGAATGGATGGAATATGTGAATAACAAAAATCTCGACTGGATTAACACATACGACCCGAAACACGTTTCCAATTTCAGGAACAAATATGACGTGTATAGTACGCCTACCATCTATCTGCTAGACGAAGACAAAACGATCGTAGCCAAGAGACTGGATTTTGAATCGCTCAAAAAGATGCTGAAACAGAAAATTGGCAATTGACTTGTTTTGGGCTTAAAGTTTGAGGTTAAAAGTTGGTCCCGCCTATCGGCGGGAGCAAAAAGCAGCTTACTATATTGCAGAATCAAATTTAAGGAAATAAGATTTAGTAAAACAGTTGGTCCCGCATTCTGTGGGAGCAGTTGGCAAAATTTCCCAGAATCTTCTGATGGTCATAGCTCGAGGCAACAATTTGACGATATAATCATTTAACCATTTAACAATCTGACCGTAGCCTTTCTACTCTTAGCCTTAGCCTTAGCCTCAGCCTCAGCCTTCTTTCAACAATGTAACAGTAGAGCAACAGTATTCTGCTATTCTTCAACTATCGACCCGTAAATCACTTCCTGCACCTTGGTGCGGACATCATCCTTGATGAGTTTCAAATTGTCCTGATCCGGGTGCACGCGGTTTGACATGAACACGTACAACACCTGATTTTGCGGATCTACCCAGGTATAGGTACCGGTAAAACCGCTGTGCCCGAAACTGCTCTTTGATACACATTTAGCTGCGGGGCTTTCTTCGTCCTTTTCGAGCACAGGTTTATCAAATCCGATGCCTCTGCGGTTGTCGTTTTCTTCCCTGAAGGGGCTGTGGGTAAACAGTTCCAGCGTAGAATCCCTGAAGTAGCGTTTACCTCCGTAATATCCTTTATTCAGGTACATCTGCATGATCTTGGCCAGATCATTCCCATTAGAGAAGAGACCGGCATGTCCGCACACACCTCCAATCATGGCAGTTCCAGGGTCGTGCACATGGCCTCTTAGCAATTGCCGGCGGAATACCATATCGTTCTCGGTAGGAATAATCTGAGTGGGTTCAAAGTTGTCCAAAGGCTTATAACCTGTAGTATAAGCACCCAAAGGCTTATAAAACTTCTGTTTTACATAATCTTCAAGCTGCATTCCGGTAATCTTCTCAATGATACGGTAGAAATAGTAATATCCCAGGTCACTGTAAACATATTCTTTCTTTTCCAGAAGCTCCGATTCATCGATCCATCTTAAAATGCTGTCCCTGTAGTTCTTTTTCATATAAAAATCTTCTGCCACCTGTAACGAAAAGCTATCTTTTGGAGATTTAGAATACACGCCATCCCTGTACTGAATATTCTTTGCCATATAAGAATGAGATCCGAGCTTATAGGGATACTCCTTCGAAAAATCAGAGTCGAGCAGTTCCTGATCCGGATAAAGCGTTTCAAGGGTTTTATAGTAAAAGGGTATCCAGGGTTTCAATCTGGCCTGATGGGTTAAAATATCCTTAAGCACCATATCGCTTTTGTTGGTGGTGTCGAGATAAGGGAGGTAATGGCTCAGCGTTGAATCCAGATGGAGGATGTCCTCATCATACAAACGCATCAAAGAAGGTACGGAGGCTGTTATTTTGGTGATGGAGGCGAGGTCATAAATATCTTTCCAATGAACAGGCTCCTTCTTAAGATAGGTGTGATGGCCAAAGGTTTTATGATAAACCACCTTCCCATCCCGCGCCAACAGAACCTGGGCTCCGGGTGTGGCCTGCGAGTCGATGGCCGCATGAACAATGGAATCAATTCTGCTCAATGTATCCGAATTCATACCTACTTCTTCAGGAAGGGTGTACTTTAAACGGGAAAGCTCATCAGAATTGATTCCGGTGCCTGTCTTAAACGAATCATTGACGGAAACCGGAAGGTTCCCGTTTACTCCAAAAGCCCCGAAAAGAGCCTGAGCTGCTAACTCCTGGGTAAGCCGATCATCATTATAACCATTCAGAACAGCATCAAAATGACTAAGTGGCTCCAGAAATTTTAACGCATATGGATTTCCAAAATGAACAAACATCGTGTTTTGCCTTTGGGCCAATCTGCGGAGCAATTGCGCATAGTCTGAGTTCACGCCATATCTTCGGGAAGGTATTTCGTTGGTATTATGGGTGGAGGCAATAACTGCGTCATACTGATTCAGGTCTTCAAAGAATTCCTGAATTTCCCCACCGGTTTCATAAACATAATGCTTACACCGGGTATAAAGATCGATCTGATTTTGAAAAGGCGTTTTCTCTCCGGCTCCAATTGAAATACTTGCGAGGCGAAGTTTATCCAGATCTTTTATCGGAAAACGGTTTTCAGAATTTTCAACCAGTGTAAGAGAATTTTCTATTAGTTCCCGGTTTAGAACCTTATATGTGGGGTTATTTAAATTTTCCAGCAAACCCTTTCTGGCAACCAATTTCCCTTCATCTCTCAAATTGTCTGGACCACCACCAATGGTATCCATCCCGGCCCAATATTTGAAAGCAAGAATCCTGCGGCAACTCTCTTCTACAGATTCCCTGCTGATTTCGCCATTTCTTACCTGTCTTCTAATTTCTGAAATGGCTTTAGACACGTCCTGGGGATATAGCAGCACATCATTTCCGGCCTTTAACGCTTCAGCTTCAATCTCACCGGGAGGAAAATGATCGGTCACTCCTTTCATATTTAAGGCATCGGTGAAGACCAATCCGTTAAAACTCATTTGCTCTCTAAGCAGATCGGTCACCACCTCCCTTGAAAGTGTCGTAGGTCTGTTTGATTCCTGCGTATAAGCCGGTATTTGAAGATGGGCCACCATCATTCCTCCAACCCCGTTTTGGATCATTCGTTTAAACGGATAAAGTTCTATACTGTCTAAGCGGGTGGAATCATGAGGGATAACCGGAAGCGTTTCATGAGAATCCTGGTCGGTATCTCCATGTCCGGGAAAATGCTTTGCTACAGCCAAAACGCCTTTATCCTGCAGTCCGTTCACATAAGAGATACCCTTTTGTGCCACATTATATTTGTCTTCACCAAAAGAACGGCTGCCAATTACCGGATTATCCGGGTTGTTGTTTACATCTACCACGGGGGCAAAATTAATATGTACCCCCAGCCGGCGAAGCTGCTCTCCTATATCCACTCCCATTTCATATATCAATGAATCTTTCCGTATAGCACCAAGTGCCATCTGACGGGGATAGCTTATCACACTGTCAAGCCGCATTCCCAGACCCCACTCGGCATCCATGCCAATCATCAGGGGAACCTCTGAATAATTCTGGTATATGTTTGTTAGTTTGGCCTGTTCCCGGGGATTGCCCTGGAAGAAAATCAAACCGCCAATATGGTGTTTTTTGATCAACTCCATGATCTCCTGAGTATGCTGAGGGTCCTTATTGGAGTAGGCCGCTACCATAAACAACTGCCCTATCTTTTCGTTAAGTGTCATTTCATTCATGACACTGTCTACCCAGAATGATTCCACTGACAATAAAGAAGACAAACTGCTTCGACTGGAAACAACCGGATCGTTGGCACGGATCATACCAGAAAAAATAAATACCAATGGAATGAGGAGGAATAATTTTCTAAACATTAGACCTAAACTTAGTTTCATAAAGCTTCACCGTTAAAACAACAAATATATTGAAATTTCAAAATTTTTAACCTCATAAATACCATTTAATCGCAGGTTGATGAATTAATTGATTTTCCATATAATAATTTAATCTATAATAATCTGATTATTTAATCATTACCAACAATTAAACTTATCCTTCATATTTTCAAAGCCCGGGCATGACATTCATCATTTGAATTCATACGGGATTTTTCATAATTTAGGCTTAATAAACCATACGTTAAAAATGAAAAAAAGATAAGCTTATGAAACGAATTCATCTGGTGATTTTCATCACTTTCCTCCTGGGTTTTACTCATGCAGAGGCCCAAAAGGAAGATACCCGATTATTGAGATTCCCGGCCATTCACGGCGATCAAATCGTATTCTCCTATGCCGGAGATTTATATACCGTAGAGGCCGAAGGAGGTACAGCCAGGAGACTTACCTCCCACAAAGGCTATGAAATGTTTCCCCGCTTTTCTCCCGATGGGGATAAAATTGCATTTACAGGCCAATACGATGGTAACACGGAAGTTTATACCATTCCTAATGAGGGCGGGTCACCTAAAAGACTAACTTATACTGCTACGCTGAACCGGGATGATGTAGCCGATCGGATGGGACCCAACAACATTGTGATGACCTGGACTCCCGATGGTAAAAATATCCTTTTCCGGTCCAGAAAAAAGTCGTTTAATTCATTTATCGGCCAGCTTTTCAAAGTTCCCGTTGAAGGGGGCACGCCCGAACAATTACCGCTACCGGAAGGGGGATTCTGCAGTTATTCATCCAATGGAGACAAATTAGCCTATAACCGTGTATTCCGGGAATTCAGAACCTGGAAACATTACCGGGGAGGTATGGCCGACGATATATGGATCCATGATTTCAATACTCATGAGACCAGGGCAATAACCGATCATGAAGCCCAGGACATCATTCCCATGTGGAAGGATAATACCGTGTATTTCCTGTCGGACCGGGACTGGAAAATGAATCTGTTTAAATACAATATGGATACCGAAGAAGTTACCAAACTTACCCATTTTGAAGAATTTGATGTAAAATTCCCCTCGATTGGTGATAACTACATTGTATTTGAAAACGGGGGCTACATTTATAAATTCAACCTCCGAACCGAGGAAACCAGCCGGGTACCCATCACCATTTCAAATGACATGACATACAGTCGCGAGGAAATTGTTGATGCCTCCGAGCATATACAAAATGCAGGCTTATCCCCTAACGGGGAAAGGGTAACTTTCAGCGCCCGCGGAGATATATTCTCAGTACCCTCCAAAGAAGGTATCAACTATAACCTGACCCAATCATCAGATGCCCACGACCGCGACGCCAGATGGTCACCCGATGGAAAGCACATTGCCTACATATCTGACATGGGAGGAGAATTTGAGATATACATGCAGGATAGAAAAGGGAAAGAGACACCTGTCAAACTTACCAGAAATGCCGATACTTATAAGTATTCACTGAAATGGTCGCCCGACAGCAAAAAAATCATGTGGAGCGACGCTGAATTCCGACTCAAATTCACAAATGTAGAAACCCAGGAAGTAACCCTGGTCGACACATCCAAATACGGTGAGATCAGGAGCTATCAATGGAGTCCTGACAGCCAATGGATAACCTATACCAAAGAAGGGGACACTGATATGTCAGTGGTTTGGATATACAATACCCAAACAGGTGAGAAATTCAAAGCCACGGAGGGATGGTATGATTCAGCCGATCCCAATTTCTCCGATGACGGGAAATACCTTGTCCTGAGTTCCAGGCGCACCTTTGATCCCATATACAGCAGAGTGGAGTGGAACTATGCATACAAAGACATGGAAAAGGTTTACCTCATTACCTTACAGAAATCTACACCCTCTCCCTTCTCTCCGAAAAACGACGAAGTGGCTGTGGACGATGACAATGAAAAACAGGAAGAGGAATCCGGAGATATCGAAGTTGAAATTGACAGGGACGGCATACAGCAACGGATCATCGCTTTGCCCGTTCAGGCTTCAAATTATGGGAACATTTACGGGATTGACAATAAAGTATATTATCAGGAATATAATTCGGACAACAATCAGCGATCCATAAAAATGTTCGACCTCAAAGAGGAGAAGGAAACCACGCTGGGCACAGATATGCAATTCACCATATCGCCCAACAACAAAAAGATGCTCGTCCGTAAGAACAAGCGTTTTGCCGTGATAGATCTACCCTCTGCAGAGATACAGATGCAAGAAACGGTGGACATGTCCGACATGAAGGTCCGCGTTGATCGTAAAAAAGAATGGAAACAGATCTTCCATGAAAGCTGGAGACAGATGCGCGACTTTTTCTATGTTGAGAACTTGCACGGTCTGGACTGGGAAAAAATGAAAAACCGTTACAGCGAACTTTTGCCTTATGTCAACCACAGAAACGATCTCACCTATGTCATTGGTCTGATGATCTCCGAACTGAATGTTGGACATGCCTATATCCAAAGTGGAGACAGGCCTGAAGCAGAAAGAATCAAAACCGGCCTGCTCGGAGCAGAGCTGTCCAGACACGAGTCCGGATATTTCCAAATTGAAAGGATACTGGAGGGCAACAACTGGAATGACCAGGAAAAATCGCCTCTTCAGGCCATCGGCGTGGACGTGGATGAAGGTGACTATATCCTTGAGATCAACGGGGAATCCGTAAAGGGAATGCCCGACCTGCACAAGGCATTGGTTGGCAAAGCCGGAAAGAAAGTGGAGATAAGTTTCAACGCTTCGCCGGAACTGGAGGGGAGCCATACGGAAATTATTCAGCCAATCGGTGATGAGTCGAATTTATACTATCATAACTGGGTACAAAACAATAAGGAAAAGGTGAATGAAAAAACCAACGGAGAGGTAGGTTATATTCACATACCCGACATGATTACCAATGGCCTGAATGAGTTCGTTGAACATTTCTATCCGCAGCTCAGCAAGAAAGGCCTGATCATAGACGATCGGGGAAATGGTGGCGGAAATGTATCCCCAATGATCATTGAACGCTTGAGAAGAGCGATTTCACGAGCCGGCATGCGGCGTAATGTGGATGAACCTTCATATACACCTTCAAAAGTTTTCCGCGGTCCCAAGGTCCTATTGGTGGACAAGTATTCCGCCTCCGATGGGGACTTGTTTGCATACTCATTTAAAAAGAACGACCTGGGACCGGTTATCGGCACCCGAACATGGGGAGGTGTAGTGGGTATACGGGGCTCCCTGCCTTTCATTGACGGAGGTTCATTGCGTATACCTCAATTCGCATCCTATTCAGCCGAAAAAAGCAAATGGATCATAGAAGGATATGGTGTTGAACCCGATATTCGAGTAGAAAATGATCCCTATAAAGAATACCGGGGAATTGACCAGCAGTTAAACAAGGCGATTGAAGTAATTCAGAAAAAGGTTGATGAAGAATACGAACCGCTGCCGGAAATACCGGAATTTCCCGATAAATCAAAAGATGGTCAGGAATAATCCTTAATGCGCCATTCCTATATAAAGATAGGGTGTCCGAAAATTTTCGGACACCCTATCTTTATATCCTTCTAAAAATCAGTAAAATTATCTTTTTGTAGTCATATTTTTATATTTGTATATATGTAAATTTTAGAATATTTGTATATTTGCATTTAAGGAGCACACTATAAGATGTCACCAATTAATTCACAATCAAAAAATTCAATGATATGAAAAAACTAACATTCTTCCTATTAATTCTGATGCCCTTATTAATACAGGCTTGTCAGGGAACAGGCAACAGCGAAAATAAAAATCAAAAAGCCTCAATAGTTGCCGGCGAAGATGCCAGCAAAGCTGTAACCCATCTGACAGCAGAAGAATTCAGGGAAAAAGTCGTGGATTACAAAAACAGCGAAAAATGGGATTACCAGGGCGATAAACCCTGTTTGATAGATTTTTATGCCGACTGGTGTGGTCCATGTAAAACCACTTCTCCCATTATAGCAGATATAGCAAAAGAATATCAAGGAAAGATCCATGTTTACAAAGTGGATGTAGATAAGGAACGGGAATTGGCCAGTGTAATGGGAATCCAGAGCATACCCGCATTTCTTTATTGTCCGGTAGAAGGAAAACCCCGGATGAGTTCGGGAATTGGACAATCCAAAGCGGATACCAGGCAGATGTTTAAAGACAACATTGAACAATTCCTGCTTAACAATTAATTTGCTTTCATATCTGTAAACAATCAATTCCAATCAATTCAATTGATTATTCAAAAGGGTGGACCGTCCGTCTCACCCTTTTTTAGTCCCTTACTTACTTTTTATCTTCGTGCATTTTTTGGCAGAAAATGAAATTCTAATGTCTCTGCCTTGCCGGCATGCAGGTTGGGTAACCTGAGATTGAATTTCTTATCCCTAATTATATGCCATTGAATTAAAGGCATTTGCGTCTCTTGCACTTACCTTGTTCTTAAATATGTTCACGGAGTATGATCGGTTTTTCATCAAATGAAAACAATAAATTCAGATCCATTTAGAACCCCATTGAGATTTTTTCGTAAACTTGGTTAAATATAAAAATCAAGTTCTATGAAAGCGCTTAAATTGTTGAAATGGATACCAATAGCAATGGGCGGGATCATCATAATTTCCAGCCAGTACAATTCCACCACCAAAAAAAACATACAGCTTACCCACAACAATCTAAAAGACCACACATGGACCTCCGTAAATGAGAAAGGGAACCCCGCTATTGTGGATCATCAAACCTGCAAGCTCATTTTTTTTGACAATCAAGATTTTGAATTAAGAAAAACCTTTGAATATTCCGGCAGTACTTTTAGAATTCCGGGTAAATATACATTGCAGGACAGTATCATGCACCTTAAAAATCTAATTGGATCCCACAAGGTTGGTAAAGCATTTGTTCACAATGGTCATCAACTTCATATTGAATGGGATCATCAAAGTGTTTTATATGGTAAGGGAACTGAAACATTTCAACCGAAAAGCAACTTTACAGAAAACAGCGATAGTCGAAAATTTCCTGCAAGAATGCAAAGTTTTCTTAATATCGATTGACTTTTACCAGGCAGGCAAAAGTGCTTCCTCTTTCTCAGGGTTATCCTCTGCTATGCCCAATGAATCCATTATTACCGGAGAATGTAAGTCATCAATATTTCTGAAGCCAAGTGCATAACCACCCAAAATTGTATGATTAAAATCTACATCCAACAGGTAACTGCCTCTTTCAAGGGTAATGCTCAGGGAATCATCCATATTCTTTCCTTCTCGTTCCAAAAATATATCGCCCTCAGGATTATAGAGCTTTATTGAAAGATTACCCAAAACATTAAAAGACCATATTTTAACGGATATTTCCTTCTTTCCCTCCACCGAAAGGATTCTTTCCACTTTACTGTTGTTGTATGAATAATTCTTGCTAATGTTAAATGTGAATTGGTTCTCATTCATATAATCAATTTCCTCCTCATTCTGATTTTCAACAAAGTGTTTGGTTACAATTCCGGCAAATATCAGAACAACAAAAAA
>JAGXLC010000023.1:25906-28419 GCA_018334875.1 Bacteroidales bacterium
GGTGATGACCAATCCAACCTATCTTATTCATCAATTTTTATAAATATGAATAAAATGCAGGCTAAATTTAGGTGTAATTGAATTGGCTTGTTAACCGGTGGAAAAGGGAGGACTTCAGAGAAAGCACATAGCGATGGCAATAACTGGATAATTATTGTCTGGTTAAAACCCCGATTAGGGGTTGAATAAAGTAACCCCGGGCAGTGCCCGGGGAGCAGGCACCAGAACTTAAAGCGCTCCAACTGTCGTCATATCAAAAGGCACTGTATAGGCATGGAGCGCAAGCAATAAACCGATATAAAAATCCACATAAGGAATTCTGTAGCTATAAGGACAGTCCAATCCGATTATATTAAAAATCTTATTGGCTTTTGGCTTAACTTACCATGGGCCTGCTCTTTCGCTGCCATCCCCAACCCGTTCCCGCTCTTTGGCGGGATCAGACGGGGTGCCCTGGCAAAATCCCGGCAGTAGTGGTCTAAAATCAGCAGAGTCTGGAAGGGCATCTAAAAAGATTGATATTCGTTACTCTTGCTTCATTGTGCTACTTGTTAATTTTCCTCCTCTTAGTGTGGCTCCCAAAATAATTCCACCACTTATGACAACAATATTTTTAATAATATACTGGCCCTCCAGTGTTAAGGCATAAGGAAAGACTATAAACGTTTCTTCCGGGAAGAAAAACAAAGGAGTAAAAGTTCCCAGCATTTGTAAAAAAAGCAGAATTAATGTTATTCTCAAATAGATATTTAATAGTAAACCCACACCTATAACAACTTCCCATACTGCCAGTGTATAAAGGATGGTTTTCGAGGGTATAAGATGAAAAGTAATAATCTCAATGGTACGTATTGCCAGATTTTCGGCAGGACTCATTCCTTCAAAGAATTTGAGGGCGCCAAACCACAAGAAAATGATACCCATGCTTATCCTTAACAAACCTATTCCATTAGCAGCCATCCAGCGGATTATCCTAACCTCTGTTTCTTTCAATTTATCTGCTTTCAGCTTCATCTTGAGTTTTTACCCTACAACAATCCTATGGATTTAAAGGTTCAAACAAACCATCTATCTGTGAAACAAATTTCTTTCCGGGAATCGGTATTTTTAACAAGCAAAAAACCGTTCTGAATTATTGGAAAGCAGCCAAAAGTTTTCTTATTTAGTGTTTGTCCATAAAGTCAAAGAGATTTAAAAAAGTCTCGTCTAGAATGTTCGCTGGCAAGGCTTTCGAGTTTTGAATGCCAGGAGTTTACTTGATGTAATTGACTGGCATGAAAAACGAGCGTAACGCAGCAAGCGGATATTATAGACAGACTCTAATTAATCAAAAAATCTTACATTGCTAAAACCAATCAAAATTCATCATTTCATGGATGAAATCCTATTACATATTGCAGACATCTTTTTTGTAATATTTCACTCAGCGCTAACCATATTCAATGCTTTAGGCTGGATCTGGAAGAAAACACGAAAACTTAATTTAATCACGCTTATTCTTACAGGGGCTTCCTGGTTCATACTGGGGCTGTTCTATGGAATAGGGTACTGTCCGTTAACAGATTGGCATTTTAAGATTCTGCGTAAATTAGGACATACCAACTTACCTTCCTCCTATATTAAATATCTAATAGAACGCATCACACCGTTCAGGCCCGACGCTGAACTTGTCGATATAACTACAGCAGTGGTATTTTTCGTGGCATTGGGTTTGTCGGTATTTCTCAACATCAGGGATGGAAGAATAAAAAAACAAGGTAAGGAATTGCTGTAGCCCACTAAATGACTAAACAGATTTTCAATTTGACCACCTGTCTTTTATAGGAATCATGATGCCATTTCCAACTTACTGAAACTCACTTTCGTCTTTTAAATAAAAGCATAAACACGTGGAATCTCCAAAACAGATATAGTCAGTATTTGGTATCTGGTGAAATTTTGTGCTTTGATACTCTTGGTTACCGGTAAGTTGATGACGGAAAAATCTTTTTTAGAGAGAGTGTAAACTCTTAATAAATAACAACCCAAACATATGATTTTGTTTAATCTTAAATTTATAAGTGTATGAAAAACAAACATTTCACAGGGTGCCTATTGTTATTGGCTATTTTGCCTTTCCTTTCCATTACGGGTGAGGCGCAAACCATTGCAAGGCAGAATATCGGCATCTATGGTGCGGCAGGAACCATAGAGAACGCCGGCATCATTAGCCAAACCATCGGTCAACCCTATTCAACAATCACCTATAATGAAGGTGGAATCCGTATTAATCCAGGTTTTCAGCAATCAGCTTACTTTGGAAACCTGAAAAACACTCAGAATGATTTAGAAGATAAAAAATCATCAAACAAAGATTTTCAGGAGTTAAAAATATATCCCAATCCTGCCAGGGATATAATACATATTGAAACTGTAATTGAACGTGGTTCTTTACAAGTTTTTAACATGAAGGGTAAGAAAATCCTGAGTAAAGAGATATCTTATTCAGGTTCTGATCCAATTCATTGCAGGGA
>JAGXLC010000024.1 GCA_018334875.1 Bacteroidales bacterium
GCAAAAACAGGCTATGCAAATATGGGAAAGAAGGGCCAAGCGGTTGGGATTGATTTAAAAAGTGTTTGTCCATAAAGTCAAGGATATTTGAAAGAGTCTCGTCTAGAATGTTCGCTGGCAAGGCTTGAGAGTTTTGAATGCTAAATGTAGAGACGTACGGCCGTACGTCTCTACCAGATGTAATTGACTGGCATGAAAAACGAGCGTAACGCAGCCAGCGGATATTCTAGACAGACTCTAAAAAGTTTCCTTGTAAAATCTAAAATGAATACCGTGTATTCTTTTAATTGTTCTTTATATTTGCTTAATATGAATTAAAAGTAAAAAATGATGGAAGTTACCGTAGAAACAGCAAAAGAACTGGGTTTGTTGCCTGAAGAATATGAGCGGATCAAGGAAATATTGGGGCGAAACCCAAATTTTACAGAATTAAGTATTTATTCGGTAATGTGGTCAGAGCACGCTTCATATAAGAATTCGATCAAGTGGCTGAAAACGCTTCCCATGGAAGGTGAGCAGTTAATGACTGAGGCAGGTGAAGAAAATGCCGGTTTGGTTGATTTGGGCGATGGTCTGGCCTGTGCCTTCAAAATAGAATCGCATAACCATCCTTCAGCAATTGAGCCTTATCAGGGTGCTGCAACCGGTGTGGGAGGTATAAACCGTGATATTTTTACCGTTGGTGCACGACCTGTTGCACAGCTCAATTCCCTGAGATTTGGTGATCCCAGCTTAAACAGAACAAAATGGCATGTTAAAGGCGTGGTCAAAGGTATAGGAGATTATGGTAATTCCTTTGGCGTTCCTGTTTTGGCGGGAGAGGTATTTTTTGATAAAACCTACAATACAAATCCTTTGATCAATGCAATGTCGGTAGGCCTCGTGAAGAAGGACCGTATTATTTCTGCAGTAGCCAAAGGGGTTGGAAATCCGGTATATATTGTAGGTTCCTCCACAGGGAAAGACGGAATTCACGGAGCAACTTTTGCTTCAACCAATCTTACCGAAAATTCAAGTGAGGATTTGCCATCTGTTCAGGTAGGTGATCCTTTTATGGAGAAATTACTGCTTGAAGCAACCCTTGAGCTTAATAAATCGGCTGCAGTCGTAGGTATGCAGGATATGGGGGCAGCGGGTATTATTTGTTCCACTTCTGAAATGTCGGAAAAAGGCGGACATGGAATGAAAATAGATCTTAATAAGGTACCTCTGCGTCAACAAAACATGGATCCTTTTGAAATATTGCTTTCTGAATCACAGGAGCGTATGCTGGTAGTTGTGGAAAAAGGACATGAAAAAGAAGTAGAAAGAATTTTTGATAAATGGGATTTGAACAGGGAAATTATTGGTGAGGTTATTGATGAAGATAAGCTGTATTTTTACAGGGGCGATGAACTGGTGGCTGATGTACCTGCCTCCAGCCTGGTTTTGGGTGGCGGAGCACCCGTATATGACCGTGAATATACCAAACCATCCTATATAGATGAGTATAAAAAATTTTCCATTGACGATATTCCCGAACCTTCCAATTATTATGAGGTTGCCATGAATCTCATAAATAATCCAAACATAGCTTCAAAACGATGGGTTGTAGAACAATACGATACTATGGTGGGTACTGCCAATATGAGCACCAACTTTCCAAGTGATGCCGGGGTTTTTAACCTGAAAGACACCCGTAAGGCTCTTGCAATGAGTGTGGATTGCAATGCCCGTTATGTGAATGCCGATCCCTATGTGGGTGCTCAGATTGCAGTAGCTGAGGCAGCCAGAAATATTGTATGTTCAGGAGCTGATCCTTTAGCCATTACGAATTGTTTAAATTTTGGCAATCCGTATAATCCCGAAGCTTACTGGCAGTTTGTACAGGCTGTTAAAGGAATGGGCGACGCATGCAGGAAATTCAAAACACCTGTAACCGGAGGTAATGTCAGTTTTTATAACCAAACCACCATCAATGACCATATGGAACCGGTATTCCCGGCTCCTGTCATTGGAATGCTCGGTATGTTAAAAGATAAGAGCCATCACACCACCATTGGTTTCAAGAAAAAAGGAGATATGATCTTTTTGATCGGCAGGTCGGTTGAAAATATTGATTCATCAGAATACCTCTATTCATACCATCAGGTGGAAAAATCGCCGGCACCGTTTTTTGATCTGGAAGAAGAATATAATGTTCAACAAGCGGTTAAAGGCTTGATTGAACATGATCTGCTCGAATCAGCTCATGATGTTTCCGATGGCGGCTTGTTTGTAACCCTTCTGGAATCGGCAATGATTCACAATTTGGGTTTCGACATTACCACCAGTGCTGATGTCAGAAAGGATGCATTTCTTTTTGGTGAGTCCCAGGGAAGGGTTGTTGTTAGCGTATCCTCCTCAAATGAGACCAATTTTATTGATTTCATGCTTGAAAGAGAAGTTCCCTTTTCAACATTGGGCCATGTGACAAAATCGGAGTTGAGGATAGATGATGATTCATTCGGTTTTATTCATGATTTGAAAAAACATTACGAAAATGCCCTGCACCGACTGATGGAAGATTAGATCGTTTATAACGGTTATCTGATTTATAAAACCCGGTATAACATGAATAATACAATTGGCTGAGCTCTAACAGACCCAAAATCCTGGAATGTAGTGCAATGCAATTTTTCTCAGAACAGCATTTCCTTTTGATGGAACTCTGATTATACTATTTCCGTATATGAAGCGTTATAGTTTTTAATAAACTGCGTGGATTTGAAAAAGATTCTCACTTTAATACTGTTGATTCTGCCCCTTTTCAGTCTTGCCCAGCAGGAGACCGTCCGTTATTATCAGAAAATTGATCATAAACCCTTTCATTTTGGTTATACTTTGGGTATTAATACGATGGATTTTGGGATTTATCATTCGGAATATGCTTTAGAAGAAGATGTTTACCCAGAGATTAATCAATTATCGCCAGGGATTGATATTAGCATTGTGACCAATTTTCGGCTGGGAGAATACCTTGATTTTAGGATTTTGCCGGGGATATCCCTTGGACAACGCAACCTAACTTATTACGAAAATGTAAGTCCTGATCCCGATAGTGTCAAGGCTTTTCATGAAATGAATCTTGGTTCCACATTTATTAATCTTCCCTTTAACCTTCGGTATGAGGCCGAACGGGAAAAGAACTACAGGCCTTATCTGATCGGTGGTGTGAATTTTCGCTGGGATATGGCCAGGAATAAGGATTTTGATGCAGATGAAGGAATATATGTCAAGTTGGAACCGTTTGATGTTTATGTGGAAGGAGGATTTGGTGTTGATTTCTATTTACCTTACTTCAAATTATCTACCGAAATAAAGTTTTCAGTTGGAACGATGAACGTACTTTCTCCCGATAAAGAGGAGAATAATCCTGAATATGTCCTATCCATTGACAAGTTAAAATCCAGGATGGTGAGCCTTTCTTTTCATTTTGAATGAGGTTTATTTCATATCTCCCTTTCGTCTCCGGAATTCAGCACAAATGATGCCTGTGGCCACCGATACGTTTAAGGATTCGGGTTTGTACCCGGCGTTTCCGACGTAGTTTGGTATGTATAGCCTGTTATCAATATAGGGTATCAATTCTTTTGAAATACCATGGGCTTCGTTTCCCATAACGATGAAACCTTTATCCGACAGCTCTGTCTGATATATGTTGTTTCCTCTCAGGAAGGAACCATATATATGAAAATCAGCAACATTATGATATTCGGACAGTACTTCCTCCAGATCCCGATAATGTACCTTTACCCTGCATATTGATCCCATAGTAGATTGTATTACTTTTGGATTATAAACATCAACCGTGGAATGAGAGCAAATCAGATTGTAAATACCAAACCAGTCTCCGGTTCGAATGATGTTACCCAGATTGCCCGGATCACTCATAGAATCCAATATTATGGAAAGATTATCGGTTAGCTCATCTTCAGCAATCTTGTGAACTGGTTGCTCAACGACAGCCAGCACCTGATTCGGATTTTTCTGAGTGCTGATTCTGTTGAGTTCTCTTTGTGTGATCGAAATGAGTTCTTTTATATTTGCCTGTTCTTTTAGCCTGGATGAGTTCATCCATTCCTGGGTTGCACAAATAAGGGGTACCTGAAAACCTGAAGTTAGGATTTCGTCCACCAGTTTTGCCCCTTCTGCTAAAAACAGGCCTGATTCGTTCCGGTATTTCTTTTTTTTTAGTGAGTTAATGAATTTAATTTTATTTTTGCTTAACATGTTTGCCAATTTATTTTTAGAAATAATTCTTTAAAGTATTTGTAGAGTTCCTGATGTATAGAAAGATAAAAGTTTATTATATTATATTGTTTTTTCCGCTTCTCGGACTTTTTTCATGCAGTACCACAAAGCATGTTCCTGATGACGAGTATCTTTTAAAAAAATATAAGATTGAGACAGAAGATAAAGATATTGAAAAAAGAGAAATCAGAAAATATGTTCAGCAAAAGCCTAACAGAAGGATTCTGGGTCTGAAAATTCCTCTGGCTTTATATAGTTTATCCAATCCCGATAAAGAGGAAGGTCTGAATAAATTTTTGAAAAAAACCGGCGAAGAGCCCGTGGTATTGGATCCCTATTTAATTAAGGAAACGCGTGATCAAATTTCTAATTACCTGGAAAAAAAAGGATATTACAACTCAAGCGTATCGGATACGTTGGTTTATAACGGACAAAAAGCTACCGTTCAATATGACATTGATTTAAATGAACCTTATGTCATTGATCAGGTAGAATATGAGGTAAGGGATTCTTCACTCCGATCCTACCTGTTGCCCGATACGTCAACACTTCCTATAAGTAGAGGAGATGTGTTTTCTGTTGAACTGCTTCAGCAGGAAAGGAACATGATTGAAGAGATCCTCCGGACTAAGGGTTTCTACAGGTTTTCTAAGGATTTTGTGAATTTTATTGCTGATACGCTGGGAGAGCAAAATCGGGTGGATTTGAAGGTGGAAGTCAGTAAATATATGATCCAGGAAGGAGATGGGGAGTTCAGGAGAATGCCCCATAAAAGGTACAAAATTGATTCAATTTATGTTTTTCCCGCCTATAATCCCCAGGAAGCCATTGCTGAAAAGCAGGAATATTTGAAGAACCGGGATACAACAATGTATAATGGGTTGACTTTTATTTATAATCGGCAACCAACGTTTGATCTCGATATAATCAGTCAGTCGAATTATATCGAACAGGGTCAATGGTATAACCAGGAAGACGTTGATAGAACCTACGACCGTCTAAATTCCCTGAGGCTATTCAGAATCATAAATGTGAAATTTGAAGAATCGGGGTTGGGTAGTGATAGTACAATCAGGAAATTAAACTGTTTTATATATTTACAGAAATTTAAACTCCAGTCCTATACCATTGAACTGGAAGGGACCAATTCTTCCGGTAATATCGGAGGTGGCGGGAATCTCGTTTATTCTCACAAAAGTCTTTTTGGTGGTGCGGAACAGTTCCAGTCAAAGTTTACCGGTGCTTTTGAAATTCTTGATCGGGAGAAATTCAGCCGCATTGATAATACCGTCCGTTTGGGCACGGAAGTTAGTATCGACTTCCCTGAGTTTTTATTGCCTTTTGTCAGAAGCGAACAATTTGTTAAGAAGTATCATCCCCAAACTTCCCTGTCGGGTTTATATAATTATCAGGAAAGGCCGGATTATACCCGAACTTTAGCCAATCTTTCGTTTGGGTATCATTGGAGGAACAGAAAAAATCTCACTCATTATATCAATCCTATAGAACTTAATATATTACAGTTACCCTATCTTTCGGATAAATTTAAGAGAGATCTTGATGAAGTGTATCTTAGAAGCAGTTATGATGACCATTTCCTATCTGTTACCAGTTACAGTATGATTTATAATAATCAGAATGTACAAAGAACCAACGATTTTCAGTATTTTCGACTAAATGCCGAAGTAGGAGGTAATCTGCTTTACGGATTGAGCCAGGTATTCGATGCCAGGAAGGTAGGAGATCACTATGAAATATTTGGTATTCGATATGCCCAATTTTTCAAAACCGATTTGGAATTTCGTCATTATGAGATTTTTAATGAAGAAAACCGCTTCATCTACAGATTTTTTATTGGTGGAGGTTTTCCATATGGCAATTCCACAGCATTACCTTTTATCAAACAGTATTCTTCAGGCGGAGCCAACAGTTTAAGGGCCTGGAATGTGAGGGCTCTTGGCCCAGGTTCTTATACCCCTAAATCAGATTTTAGAGGCTATCCCAATCTGACCGCCGATTTTAAATTTGAAGCAAACTGGGAATATAGGTTTGATATGTTTTGGATGCTGGAAGGTGCGTTCTTTCTGGATGCAGGAAATATTTGGTCTCTTAATAAAAGCGATGAACGAAAAGGTGCACTTCTGGAGTCGGATGAATTTCTGAATGAAATAGCTATAGGAACAGGTTTCGGTTTGCGGTTGGATTTGTCCTTTTCCGTATTTCGACTTGATTTGGGTGTTAAACTAAAAGATCCCGCCTATGAAAAAGGCAGCCGTTGGTTGCCTGGGAACCGGCAAATAAGCGGAGAAACCGTTTCATGGAATATAGCCATAGGTTATCCTTTTTAATGAAACCCGCATGCAGCATACTTCTCAACAAGAGCAATAATTAACATGCGGGTTCCATGACTATGCGAGCAGGCTTTGTGAATTTGGCATATCAATCAATATAAAATTTAAACCTTTACTAAACTGGGAAATTAATGAAATAAATATTCATCGGATCTTATTTATTTTATATATTTGTATTGGATAGATTTTTAAATTTTTAAATTTTGAGCTTATGTCTTACAATAAAGTATTAGATTTACTGGGTGATCAAGCAGATGATTTGTTGGGTCACAAATGCAAAACCGTTAGTAAGGATCAACTCCATCTGCCGGGTCCTGATTTTATAGACAGGGTATATTATCATACCAATCGAAATCCCCGGGTATTGGCAAATCTGGCCCGCTTATTCAATCACGGACGGTTGGGGGGAACCGGATATCTTTCTATTTTGCCTATAGATCAGGGTATAGAACATTCGGGAGGTGCATCGTTTGCCCCCAATCCCATATATTTTGATCCGGAAAATATAATTAAACTGGCACTTGAAGGGGAAACAAACGCTGTGGCTTCAACATTTGGTGTGATGGCAGCTACATCAAGAAAATATGCTCATAAAATCCCCTATATCGTAAAGATCAATCATAATGAGCTTCTCACCTATCCAAACAAATATGATCAGATTCTTTTTGGAACTGTTGATGAAGCCTTTAATCTGGGAGCCGTAGCCGTTGGAGCTACCATTTATTTTGGCAGTCCTGAGTCGAGCCGCCAGATTGTTGAAATTTCAGAGGCCTTTGAAAGAGCTCACGAGTTGGGTATGGCTACCGTACTTTGGTGCTATACCAGGAATAACGCCTTTAAGACAAAAGAGGATGATTACCATACGGCTGCTGACTTATCCGGACAGGCCAATCATCTGGGCGCTACCATTCAGGCTGATATTATTAAACAAAAATTGCCTACGACCAATGGCGGATTTACAGCTTTGAAATTTGGTAAGACCCATGAGAAGATGTATAGCGAGTTAACTACGGATCATCCAATTGATCTGACAAGATACCAAATTGTAAACAACTATATGGGAAGAGTTGGTCTGATCAACTCCGGTGGAGCTTCCAAGGGAGAAACCGATCTGAAAGATGCAGTTGCCACTGCGGTGATAAATAAACGTGCAGGTGGTACGGGATTGATAACCGGTCGAAAGGCTTTCCAAAAGCCAATGAAAGACGGCGTTGAAATATTAAATGCCATCCAGGATGTTTATCTGGCTGACGAAATTGATATTGCTTAAGATAGATGGATAAACTATAAGAATGGGACGTAATGCAAAGTCTTTACGTCCCATTTTTTGTTTCCCTTCCATGATGTATTTTACTCACTTTTTTATTAATATTGCTTCCTAATTTGTACAAGCCAAAAAGGAAACACATTAAATTCCTTGAAAGCATCCTGTTTGGATTTGGCTTGTCCAAATTAAGAATCAGAAAAAGCTCAAAACCTTTATCATATGGCAAAATTTGACTTTTCAAAACGAGAGGGCTTTGGGAGCAAATTTGGTGTGATTGCTGCTTCGGCCGGTTCGGCAGTAGGTCTGGGAAATATATGGAGATTTCCTTATATAGCTGGTGAAAATGGGGGCGGAGCCTTTATTCTTGTTTATCTTTTCTTTATTTTAGCTATTGGCATACCCGTTATGCTTTCTGAATTTACCATTGGAAGAAGTGCAAAAAGAAATGTATTTGGAGCCTTTAAGACCCTTGCCCCCAGGACACATTGGTACCTTGTTGGCTTATTGGGTGTTGTTGCGGCTTTCATCATCCTCTCTTTTTATAGTACAGTGGCCTCATGGACTTTGGAATATACCTATAAATCCCTGATTGACTCTTTCTCAGGCCAGTCGCCCGCTCAGCTTACTTCTATGTTCGAAGGTTTTAAAGCAAGCTCTTTCCGGCCCATCTTATGGCAGTTGATTTTCATGTTTTTCACAGCCTGGATCGTTATGGCCGGGGTGAAAAACGGAATTGAAAAATATGCAAAGATTCTGATGCCTGTTCTTCTGGTTTTGATTATTGTAATGGATATCCGTGCAGTGACGTTACCAGGATCGAAGGAAGGAGTTGAATTTCTGTTTAACCCGGATTTTTCCAAACTGAATACCAATAGTGTACTGGAAGCTTTGGGTCAGGCTTTTTTCTCCCTTAGTATTGGAATGGGTACCCTTGTTACCTATGGATCCTATATTCATAAGCGGGAAAACCTGGCCAATACTGCCATTAGTGTATCCGCTACCGATACCATAATTGCAATTCTTGCCGGTTTAGCCATCTTTCCGGCAGTTTTTGCCTTTGGAATTGAGCCCAATGCTGGTCCTGATTTGATTTTTAGAACTTTACCCAATATTTTTATGCAGTTGCCCGGCGGGTATTTCTTTTCCCTTTTGTTCTTTATTCTTCTTGTGGTAGCGGCTTTGACTTCATCTATATCTGTGCTGGAAGTGGTGGTGGCGTATTTTACGGAAGAACTGGGTTTGTTGCGTAAACCTGCTACCATCATTGCTGCTGTCTCCATTACTATACTGGGCGTACTTTCTACCTTGTCATGGGGTGTGCTCGAAAATGTGGAGGTGTTTAAACAAAACATTTTTGGAATACTCGATTTTACAGCATCAAGTGTGCTTTTACCCATCGGCGGTCTGTTTATAGTCATTTTCCTGGGATGGTATCTTGGCAAAAATCTTGTGAAAGAGGAAGTTTCAAGCCAGGGATTATTTAAAGTCCGTTTGGTATCCTTGTTCGTTCTGATAATCAAGTTTCTTGCACCAGTTGCTATTGCTTTGGTATTTCTTAATGGTATCGGGTTGCTGAAATTATAGTGAACATTGATTTTGCGAAGATGGAGAATATGCATTTTAAAGACCTGTTTTCTTTTTCCGGGAGGGAAAGAAAGGGAATTTTTGTCTTACTGATTATGTTGGCTGTGCTTATCATTCTGAGGGCCAATATGCATTTTATTATTTCCAGTGAAAATGCAAGCATTGATCCGCATTTTATTAGTGAAGTTGAGGATTTTCTCCGGTCGGACAATTACGAAAACCCAAAAATCGAGGTTTCCTCTACAGAGAAGATGGGCAAAAAAACTGCCCCATCAGAATCGCCCCCTCCTCAACTCTTCCATTTTGACCCGAATACCATTACCAACGATGAATGGAAGAAATTGGGAATTAGTGATTTTCAGTTGAAAGTGATTAATAATTACAAACAAAGCGGAGGTAAATTCTTCAAAAGGGAGGATGTTAAAAAAATCTACGGGCTGGATGAAAAGACCTATGCCCGTCTTGAAAAATACATTAAGATTGAACGAGCATCTCCAATAATAAAAGACGTTGCGGCTCCGTCTGAAAAAGCTGTTCCTGTTATTGAAATCAATACGGCTGATACATTTCGTCTGGCATTGCTCCGCGGAATAGGACCCGTATACGCACGAAGAATCTGTAAATACAGGGATCTTTTGGGTGGTTTCTCCTCCACAGACCAGCTTAAAGAAGTATATGGAATTACAGATGAATTGGTATCTCTTATTGATAGCACAATAAAGATAGACAGGGACCATATCCGGAAAATTGATGTGAATAAGGCAAAATTTGGGGAGCTGATAAGACACCCCTATTTAAATGAATATCAAACAAAAGCAATAGTTCAATACAGGCAATTTAAGGATGGGATTGATGATCTTCAGGAATTGTTGGCCAATAATATTTTGGATGAAAAAACATATTTTCGTATGCAGCCCTATTTAGAAGTCCGTGAAGAATAATGAAAAAGATAAACAATCGTTTAATTACTGGAAATTTGATGGTTGGAACCATTGAGGAGAAAAAATATATTTTTTATTCTTATCGTTTTGAGAATGTGGAATTAATTTAATAGATTTGCGGCTCAATTAAAACAAGGAGGTAAAGTATGATCGTAGTTCAAGTTAAAGATGGAGAAAACATAGAAAGAGCATTAAAAAAATTTAAAAGGAAATTTGAAAAAACCGGAGTGATGAGGGAAGTAAGGGAAAGACAGGCTTATACCAAGCCTTCTATGAAAAAGAGAGAACAGAAGAAGAGAGCGATTTACAGGCAAAAGCTGAAAGAAAGAGAAGAATAGTACAGCCGGATTTTATACGTGTAAGCCTCGTTTAAGCCTAAATTGGTATGTACCGGGAAGATTTTATTCAATATTTGCAGTTTGAAAGACGCTATTCAAACAATACTGTACGGGCTTACGGAAATGATTTGAAACAGTTTTTTGATTACGTGTATCAGACTTATGGTACGGAAGATGTAACAACCATTTCCCATAAGATGGTACGTTCATGGATTGCAGATTGTCTGGAAAAAAATATATCGGAGCGTACCATAAACAGGAAAATTTCAACCTTACAGTCATATTTTAAATACCTGATGAGAAGGGAATATATACATTTTAACCCGATGGGAAAAGTGTATACCCCCCGGATGGGTCGACGGATACCCTATTTTGTGGATGAAAACCACATGGATTTATTACTGAAGGAGGATTTCTTTACCAATGACTTCTTTGGCAGGAGGGATCAGTTGATCCTCGAAATGTTATATCAGACGGGAATTCGGCTTAGTGAACTGGTGAACCTCCAGGATTCCGATATAGATCCCGGGAAATATCAAGTCAAAATAACCGGCAAAAGAAACAAGGAAAGAATTGTTCCCATAACAAAATCATTCTTTAAGCTTATTGAAGAATACAGAAAAAGCAGGGACGAGAAATTCTCACGTATTAACAGCGGTTATTTGCTTGTTACAGATAAGGGAAAAAAGCTTTACGAAAAGTTCGTATACAGAAAAGTAAGGAAATATTTAGGTTACATTACCACCATCGAGAAAAAAAGTCCGCATGTACTGAGACATACTTTTGCTACCCATATGCTCAATAAGGGGGCAGACCTGAATGCGATCAAGGAATTGCTGGGGCATGCCAACTTATCAGCTACCCAGGTATATACGCACAGTACATTTGAAAAACTGAAAAATATATATAAACAGGCACATCCCAGAAATTAAAAACAATACAAGGAGGATATTTATGGACATAAAGATACATACCATTCATTTTGATGCCGATTCAAAATTGACTGATTTTGTGGAAAAGAAAGCAAACAAGCTGGATCAATTTTATGATAATATTATCGGAGCCGAGGTTTTCCTGAGGTATGAAAAAGAACAGACTCCGAATAAGATATCAGAAATCAAATTACAGATACCTGGAAGCGATTTATTTGCTAAAAAAGAGAGCGATACATTTGAGGAAGCAACGGATTTAGCTGTAGATGCCTTACGTAAGCAGCTAACCAAAAAGAAAGCCAAGCAAAGAGGCAAATAAAATTTTAAAAAATTAGGGAAATAAATTTTGTAAGATAGATAAAAAAAATATACCTTTGCGAACCGATTTTTTGATTAACTAAAGTTCTTTATATAGTTGTTTTTAGGTTGTTGCCGATGTAGCTCAGTTGGTCTAGAGCAGCTGATTTGTAATCAGCAGGCCGTGGGTTCGAATCCCTCCATCGGCTCCTGATTGGGGAGGTACCAAAGTGGCCAACTGGGGCAGACTGTAAATCTGCTGGCTTATGCCTTCGTAGGTTCGAATCCTGCCCTCCCCACAGGCAACAAGCGGGAGTAGCTCAGTTGGCAGAGCATCAGCCTTCCAAGCTGAGGGTCGCGGATTCGAATTCCGTCTCCCGCTCATTTTTGCCGATGTAGCTCAGGGGTAGAGCGCTTCCTTGGTAAGGAAGAGGTCACGGGTTCAAATCCCGTCATTGGCTCGAGCCGGGAATTAATAATAAACCGTTATAGTATGAACAAACCAAACCGTAAATTTAATATTTGAAGTTATGGCAAAAGAAAAATTTGAGCGATCGAAAGAACACGTAAATATCGGGACGATAGGTCACGTTGATCACGGGAAAACTACCCTGACGGCAGCCATTACCAAGATTTTGCATGATAAGGGACTGTCGGAAGCAAGAAGTTTTGAATCTATTGACAATGCTCCTGAGGAAAAGGAAAGAGGTCTTACGATTAATTCTGCACACGTTGAGTATCAAACGGAGGCGAGACACTATGCTCATGTGGATTGTCCCGGACACTCCGATTATGTTAAGAACATGGTTACCGGGGCAGCTCAGATGGATGGAGCTATTTTGGTTGTAGCCGGTACAGATGGGCCGATGCCCCAAACCCGCGAACACATTCTCCTGGCACGTCAGGTGAATATACCCAAGATCGTTACTTTCCTGAATAAAGTTGATCTGGTGGACGATCCTGAATTGCTTGAACTGGTGGATATGGAGGTTCGGGAGTTATTGGATTTTTATGATTTTGACGGTGAAAATTCACCCATTATCCATGGTTCCGCACTGAAAGCATTGAGTGGAGATAAGGAGCAGGAAGAGAAGATCATGGAACTGATGAAGGCTGTGGATGAATACATTCCTGTCCCACAAAGAGATAAGGATAAACCTTTCCTAATGCCGGTTGAAGATGTTTTCTCCATCACCGGTCGAGGTACTGTCGCTACAGGTAGAATCGAAACTGGTGTAATCCAGACAGGTCAAGAGGTCCAATTGATCGGACTGGGGGCTGAAAAGAAGAAAACTGTTGTTACCGGTGTTGAAATGTTCAGAAAGATCCTGGATGAAGGTGAAGCAGGTGATAATGTCGGTTTACTCTTGCGTGGAATTGGTAAGGATGAAGTTAAAAGAGGTATGGTTATTGCCAAACCCGGTTCCATCACACCCCATACTACTTTCAAGGCACAGGTTTATGTGCTGAAGAAAGAAGAGGGCGGTCGACATACTCCGTTCCATCAGGATTACAGACCACAGTTCTACATCAGAACAATGGACGTCACCGGAACCATTAAACTTCCTGAGGGAACGGAAATGGTTATGCCTGGTGATCATGTGAACATTACCGTTGAACTGATCTATCCGGTGGCTCTGAATGAGGGATTGCGTTTTGCTGTGCGTGAAGGTGGCAGAACTGTCGGTGCTGGTCAGGTAACCGAAATTGTCGAATAATATTGCCAGGGGATGTTCCGTTTAACAGACGAACATCCTTTTAATACACGGGTGTAGCTCAGTTGGTAGAGCAGCGGTCTCCAAAACCGCGGGTCGTGAGTTCGAGTCTTGCCACCCGTGCTAAATCTTTATAAGAATGAAGATAAAGTATTATTTACAGGAGTCTTATAATGAGTTGGTACACAAAGTCTCCTGGCCCACATGGAATGAGTTGCAAAGAAGTGCTGTTATAGTAATGGTGGCTTCCTTGATTATTGCTTTTGTTGTTTTTATCATGGATTTTTCTTTTAGACATATTATGGATTTTGTCTACGCAATGTTTTACTAAAATTTAGAATAAGGTGTGCGGAAATGGCTGAAAATGAAAAGAGATGGTATGTTCTACGGGCAATAGGAGGAAAAGAAAAGCAGGTTAAAGAATTTGTGGAGAATGAGATTTCTAAAGGCAAGATAAGCGATTACGTTTTTCAGGTGCTTATACCGACCGAAAAGGTTTATCAAATACGTAACGGCAAAAAAATTAGTAAAGAACGCAACTTTTTCCCGGGTTATGTTTTGATTGAGGCCATTTTAACAGCAGACATACAACATTATCTGGAAGATATTCCCAATGTAATTGGATTTTTAAAAACAGAGGGGAACAAGCCTTCCCCATTGCGAAGGAGTGAAATAAATCGTATTCTCGGGAAAGTAGATGAATTGGCAGAAGGTGATGAAGAACTTAATGTTCCGTTTTATGTGGGAGAATCTGTTAAGGTTATAGATGGGCCATTTAATAATTTTACCGGAGTAATTGAAGAAGTTAATGAGGAGAAGAAGAAACTGAAGGTTATGGTTAAAATCTTCGGTAGGAAAACTCCACTGGAACTGAGTTTTATGCAAGTTGAAAAAGAATAAACTATAAGTAATAAATTATTATGGCAAAACAAGTTGAAGGCGTAATAAAACTGCAGATCAGGGGTGGTCAGGCAAATCCATCACCCCCTGTAGGTCCGGCTTTAGGCGCTAAGGGTGTTAATATAATGGATTTTTGTAAAAAATTCAACGCCAAAACACAAGATAAAAGTGGTAAGGTTATTCCCGTTATTATAACCGTTTATTCTGACAAATCATTCGATTTTGTTACAAAAACTCCGCCTGCTCCGATTCAGTTGCTGGAAGCTGCCAAGTTAAAAGGTGGATCATCGGAACCCAACCGTGAAAAAGTAGGTGTGGTTACATGGAAGCAGATTCAGACGATAGCAGAAGATAAAATGGAGGATTTAAATGCATTTACCACAGAATCTGCTATGAAGATGATCGCTGGTACGGCACGAAGTATGGGAATAACGGTTAAAGGTAAGTTTCCCGGTAAACAATAAAATTTAAAGCGGCAATGACACAATTAACTAAAAAAAAGAAACAGATTTTAGAAAAATTCGATAAGTCCAAGCAATATACCCTGGAAGAGGCAGTAAAGCTGGTAAAGGAGATTACCAATGTGAACTTCGACGCTTCAGTAGATATGGATGTACGCCTTGGTGTGGATCCAAGAAAGCCTAACCAAATGGTACGGGGGGTGGTTACATTGCCACATGGTACGGGCAAAGAAACGCGGGTATTGGCACTATGTTCGGCCGATAAGGAAGAAGAAGCCAAAGAAGCCGGAGCTGACTATGTAGGATTGGATGAATATGTGCAGAAGATTAAGGATGAAGGCTGGACCGATTTTGATGTGGTTATTACACAGCCCTCAGTAATGCCGAAAGTGGGCCAGTTAGGTAAAATACTTGGACCCAGAGGTTTAATGCCAAATCCCAAGAGCGGTACCGTTACGGACAATATTGGAGAGGCAATAAAAGAGGTGAAGAAGGGAAAGATTGATTTTAAGGTTGATAAAACCGGTATCATCCATACTTCTGTTGGTAAAGTTTCATTTACCGAGCAACAGTTAATGGATAATGCAAAAGAACTGTTGAATACCATCAGAAAATTGAAGCCTACGGCTGCGAAAGGAACCTATATAAAAAGTGTCACCCTTTCGAGTACAATGAGCCCAGGTATCAAGCTTGATCCCAGTTATCTGCGGAAAAGCACATAATCAAAATATTAAATGTAAGAATTTGGTGGCTTTATGAAATCACTTGAGGAAAAGAAACAAATAGTCAATGATCTGGTTGAGGATATAAAAAATTCATCCCATTTTTATCTGGCTGATATATCCGGGCTTAATGCCTCAGAGACTTTGAATCTCAGACAGAAATGTTATGATAGCGAACTAAAGTTAAAGGTGGTGAAAAATACCTTGTTAAAACGAGCGCTTGATCAGTTGGATATGGGCATTGGAGACTTGTACGAAGTTTTAGATGGTCCCACCTCTATTATTTTATCGGAAAAAGGAGCCGAGCCAGCCAAGGTTATTAAGGAATTCAGGAAGAAAAAAGAAAGGCCCTTATTGAAAGGGGCTTATGTTGAAGACTCCATTTATATAGGCGATGATAAACTGGAAGATCTGTCCAGGATCAAGTCGAAAGAGGAACTTATAGGCGATTTGATATTGCAGTTGCAATCACCGGTCAAAGATGTGATTTCTTCTCTGAGATCGGGAAACGATATCTTAGCTGGAGTAATGAAAACTTTATCAGAAAAGAACGAAGAAAAGTAAAAACAATTACAAATTATTAAAATCAAGAGAAAATGGCAGATTTAAAAGCGCTTGCAGAAGAATTAGTTAACTTAAGTGTGAAGGAAGTTAACGAATTAGCAGACATATTGAAAGATGAATATGGTATTGAACCGGCATCCGCTCCCGTTGTTGCTGCAGGACCTGCTGAGGGTGCTGAAGAAGGGGGTGAAGCTGAACAGACCGAATTTGATGTTGTACTGAATTCATCCGGTAGTGCAAAATTACAAGTGGTAAAGCTTGTTAAGGAATTGAGCGGTCTTGGATTGAAAGAGGCCAAGGAATTGGTGGATTCTCTGCCGAAACCCGTAAAAGAGGCAATGCCAAAAGAAGAAGCTGAATCTTTAAAAGCAAAATTAGAAGACGCCGGCGCAGAAGTTGAACTTAAATAGAATTCGGTTAAACTTAATAATATAAAGGTTTTGAATCCCGTTAAAAAATGGGATCCTTAACCTTTATTCCCTATTTATAGGGGTTAGAAATTTTTAATTGTAGTAGTGGTTAGTTAATAATTCTTGGAATAAAATGACAATACAACAATCTCAACGAATCAGTTTCGCATCTACCAAGAATCAATTACCCTATCCTGACTTTTTAGAAATACAGTTACAATCTTTTAAGAACTTTTTTCAGTTAGATACCACACCTGAGGAAAGAAAGCAGGAAGGGTTATATCAGGTTTTTCAGGAGAATTTTCCAATTACTGACACCAGAAACAATTTTGTTCTGGAATTTTTGGATTATACAGTCGATCCGCCCAGATACGATATTTACGAATGTATAGAACGGGGGCTAACCTATAGTGTACCCCTTAAAGCAAAACTGAAACTCTATTGCACAGATCCTGAACACGAAGATTTTGATACGGTTATTCAGGATGTCTATTTTGGTACCGTACCTTACATGACCGAAAAGGGCTCTTTTGTAATTAACGGTGCCGAACGTGTTGTAGTTTCTCAGTTGCATCGTTCTCCGGGGGTATTTTTCGGACAAAGCATCCATGCCAATGGAACCAAATTGTATTCCGCCAGGGTCATACCTTTCCGTGGTTCATGGATTGAATTTGCTACCGATGTAAACAATGTGATGTACGCTTATATCGACAGAAAGAAAAAATTACCCGTGACAACCCTGTTAAGAGCCATTGGGTACGAAAGCGATAAAGACATTCTGGAAATTTTCAATCTCGCTGATGAGCTTAAAGTTTCCAAGCCCAATCTGGAGAAGGTTATAGGCAGAAAATTGGCCGCAAGGGTGCTGCGTTCATGGGTCGAGGACTTTGTTGACGAGGATACGGGAGAAGTGGTCTCCATTGAAAGGAATGAAGTGGTTGTTGAACGTGATACGGTGATTGAGGAAAAACACATTGATCAGATTATTGATTCAGGTGCAGAAAGCATATTGTTGCATAAAGAAGACTATAGTCAGTCTGATTATGCAATAATATATAATACATTACAGAAAGATCCCTGTAATTCAGAGAAAGAAGCAGTGATGCAAATCTACCGGCAGCTAAGAAATTCAGAGCCACCGGATGAAGCTACAGCCAGGGATGTGATTGACAAATTGTTTTTCTCCGATACACGTTATGATCTCGGAGAAGTAGGACGTTACCGTCTCAATAAAAAACTGAACCTGGACACCTCCATTGATACCAAGGTGCTTACCAATGATGATATAATAGAGATCATTAAATATTTGATCGAGCTGATCAATTTGAAGACCAATGTGGATGATATTGATCACCTGAGTAACCGTCGTGTTCGCACGGTAGGTGAGCAATTGGCCAATCAGTTTGGAGTCGGATTGGCGCGAATGGCCCGTACCATTCGGGAAAGAATGAACGTGAGAGACAATGAGGTGTTTACTCCTATTGATCTGATCAATTCGAAGACACTGTCTTCGGTTATCAATTCTTTCTTTGGTACGAACCAGCTTTCGCAGTTCATGGATCAAACGAATCCATTGGCTGAGATGACTCATAAACGAAGGGTTTCAGCCCTTGGGCCGGGAGGCCTTTCCCGGGAACGTGCCGGGTTTGAGGTGAGAGACGTTCATTATACCCATTATGGCAGACTATGTCCGATTGAAACACCGGAAGGTCCGAATATCGGTCTCATTTCTTCTATGTGCGTATATGCCAAGATCAATAATCTTGGATTTATTGAAACCCCTTATAGGCAGGTTGAAAACGGAAAGGTTAACCTGACCGGAGAGGGCTCGGTGTATTTGAGCGCAGAAGAGGAAGAGGCCAGAATGATTGCTCAGGCAAATGCTTCCATTGATGATGAAGGCGCGTTTCAGACAGAGCGGGTTAAAGCCCGTCACGATGGAGAGTTTCCATATGCTGAATCAAGCAGGGTGGACCTGATGGATGTTGCTCCAAATCAGATAGCTTCTATTGCTGCCTCGCTGATCCCCTTTCTTGAACACAATGACGCCAACCGTGCTTTGATGGGATCCAATATGATGCGTCAGGCAGTTCCTTTGATCAAACCGGATGCGCCGATTGTTGGCACGGGCCTTGAGCACTCCGTTGTACGGGATTCACGACTCCAGATCATTGCAGAAAGAGATGGAACAGTTGAATACGTGGATGCCAATGAAATCGTAGTCAACTATGAAAAAACCGATGATGAGGAATTCGTTAGCTTTGAAGGAGATGTAAAACGCTACCAGTTGCCCAGGTATCATAAAACCAATCAGAATACCAGCATGACCCTTAAACCCATCGTAAGAAAAGGAGAGCGGGTATATAAAGGTCAGGTGCTTACTGAAGGGTATGGTACCGAGAACGGAGAACTTGCCCTGGGTAAAAACCTCAAGGTTGCCTTTATGCCATGGAAGGGTTATAATTTCGAGGATGCTGTTGTTATTTCGGAAAATGTGGTGAAAAATGATGTGTTTACCTCTGTACACATTGAAGAACATGTTATGGAGGTAAGAGATACCAAACGTGGGCTGGAGGAATTAACAGCGGATATTCCCAATGTTAGCGAAGATGCCACAAAGGATCTGGATGAAAATGGAATTATTCGTATCGGGGCTGAGATTAATCCCGGGGATATTATCATAGGAAAGATTACACCAAAAGGAGAGTCCGATCCTTCACCCGAAGAAAAATTGCTGAGAGCGATTTTCGGTGATAAAGCAGGCGATGTGAAGGATGCTTCACTCAAAGCGAGTCCTTCGCTTAGTGGGATTATTGTGGATAAAAAATTGTTCACACGGGCCGTGAAGGATAAGAAAGCCAGGGATACGGATAAGGAAAAACTTGAAAGCTTCGATAAAGAATATGGTCAGAAGATCGAGGAGCTTACCGGAAAGCTGATTGATAAACTGACTGTTCTTGTCAATGGAAAAACCTCACAAGGCGTTAAGGACTATTATAACGCAACGGTTGTTCCCAAGGGTAAGAAATTTACACAAAAGATCCTTCAGGACATCGATTTTACCAATGTTAGTCCTAAGAAATGGACTACAGATAAGAATAAAAATGAAACCATAAAAACATTACTTCACAATTACAACATCAAACGGCGTCAAATTGAAGGTCAACTGCGGCGTGAGAAATATAACATAACCATTGGCGATGAGTTGCCTACCGGAATTGTTCAGATGGCCAAGGTATATATTGCCAAAAAACGAAAAATTACGGTAGGTGATAAACTTGCAGGGCGCCACGGGAATAAGGGAATCATTTCGAAAATTGTGAGAACTGAGGATATGCCTTTCCTTCAGGACGGTACTCCTGTAGATATTGTACTTAATCCATTGGGTGTGCCGTCAAGAATGAACCTGGGGCAAATTTATGAATCTGTCCTGGGATGGGCCGGTGAAAAACTTGGGTTGAAATTTTCAACACCGATTTTTGACGGGGCTTCACTCAATGAGATCAGTCATTACACTGAAAAGGCAGGACTTCCTTCGTATGGAAAATCATATCTTTACGACGGAGCTTCAGGCGAGTTGTTTGACCAGCCCGCTACCGTCGGTGTTATATATATGCTTAAGCTGGGGCATATGGTGGAAGATAAGATCCATGCACGGTCCATCGGACCCTATTCCTTAATTACGCAACAGCCGCTAGGTGGTAAAGCCCAGTTTGGTGGGCAGCGTTTTGGAGAAATGGAGGTATGGGCCCTTGAAGCCTTTGGTGCATCGAATATCTTGCAGGAAATGCTGACTGTCAAGTCGGACGATGTAAATGGCAGGGCCAAAGCCTATGAAAGTATTGTTAAAGGTGATCCCTTACCTGTTCCCGGTATACCCGAGTCATTCAATGTATTATTGCATGAGCTCAGGGGACTGGGATTAAGTATTAAACTCATCAAAGAATAAGCAATACAATGCTTTCGAAATGAATTTATAATTTGTTGTGTGTTACAAAATTAATCTATAACCTATGGCATTCAGAAGGGAAAATAAATTATCAAGCGATTTTAATAAAGTTAAAGTGGGTTTGGCTTCTCCCGAGGAAATTTTGGAAAATTCCCATGGAGAAGTACTTAAGCCCGAAACAATCAATTACAGGACTTATAAACCAGAACGCGACGGATTATTCTGCGAACGGATATTCGGCCCTGTGAAAGATTATGAATGTCATTGCGGAAAATACAAAAGAATCCGCTATAAAGGCATTGTATGTGACAGATGTGGGGTAGAGGTTACAGAGAAGAAGGTTCGCCGGGAGCGTATGGGACATATTGCCCTTGTGGTTCCTGTAGCCCATATCTGGTATTTCCGGTCCTTACCCAATAAAATAGGATTGCTGCTGGGGCTTCCAACCAAAAAGCTTGATTCAATTATATATTATGAAAGGTATGCCGTTATAAATCCCGGAATTAAAGCCCAGGACGGCATAAAATATCTCGATTTTCTCTCTGAGGAAGAGTATCTGGATATACTGGAATCATTACCCAAGGATAATCAGCAGTTAGACGATTCAGACCCCAATAAGTTTATAGCTGATATGGGGGCTGACGCACTTTACAAACTTTTATCCCGACTGGACCTGGATGAACTGTCTTTTTCACTCCGTAATAAGGCAGACAATGAGACTTCCCAGCAGAGGAAAAAGGAAGCGCTTAAACGGCTTCAGGTTGTTGAGGCTTTCCGGGCTTCCACAGATACCAACCGTCCGGAATGGATGATTACCAAAGTAGTGCCTGTCATTCCCCCGGAATTGAGACCATTGGTTCCTCTTGATGGAGGTCGTTTTGCTACATCCGACCTGAATGATCTGTACAGAAGGGTTATCATCAGGAATAACCGGCTAAAAAGACTCATCGAGATCAAAGCGCCTGAAGTGATTCTTCGTAACGAAAAGCGTATGCTTCAGGAAGCTGTAGATTCGCTGTTCGACAATTCCAGAAAATCCAATTCAGTCAAAACCGATTCCAATAGGGCACTCAAGTCATTAAGCGACAGCCTTAAGGGTAAGCAGGGTCGGTTCAGACAGAACCTGCTTGGTAAACGGGTTGATTATTCTGCACGCTCAGTGATTAGTGTAGGACCTGAGTTGAAAATGCATGAGTGTGGAATTCCCAAGGATATGGCTGCAGAGCTATATAAGCCTTTCGTAATCAGGAAATTGATTGAACGGGGTATTGTTAAGACCGTGAAATCTGCCAAAAAAATTGTGGACAGGAAGGACCCGGTTGTTTGGGATATCCTTGAAAATGTGATGAAAGGTCATCCGGTTCTTTTGAATCGTGCTCCTACACTTCACCGACTGGGAATTCAGGCATTCCAGCCCAAATTGATCGAGGGTAAAGCCATTCAGTTGCATCCTCTGGCATGTACACCGTTTAATGCCGACTTCGACGGCGACCAGATGGCTGTACACCTGCCTTTAGGTAATGCTTCCATTGTGGAAGCACAGTTGCTGATGCTTTCCACCCATAATGTGTTAAATCCTGCAAATGGCGCCCCTATTACCGTGCCATCTCAGGACATGGTGCTTGGGTTGTATTATATTACCAAGGAGCGTAAAGGAGCCAAGGGCGAGGGCCTTAGGTTCTATTCTCCCGAAGAGGCAATAATTGCCTATAATGAGGGCGCTGTTGACTTACATGCCGGTGTGAAGGTTCGGATAAAAGATTATGATGAAAACGGAAATGAGGTCAATAAGATAATTGATACCACCATTGGCCGGATTGTCTTTAATGATTATATACCTGATGGCTTCGGTTTCGTCAACAAATTGCTTACCAAAAAGAACCTGAGGGATCTTATCGGTGATGTGTTAAAGCGCACCAATGCACCGAAAATCGCTCAGTTTTTGGATGATATTAAAGATCTTGGGTTCCATATGTCTTTCCGCGGAGGACTGTCGTTTAATATGGACGATGTTATCATACCTGAAGAAAAAGAAGAATTGGTACCCGCGGCCTATCAGCAGGTAGAGGAGGTAATGAATAACTACAACATGGGCTTCATTACCAATAAAGAAAGGTATAACCAGATCATTGACATCTGGACCCATACCAACGCCAACCTGACTCAAACGTTGATGAACAAGCTCAGCAGCGATAATCAGGGATTTAATCCCGTTTATATGATGCTGGATTCCGGTGCCAGGGGATCTAAAGAACAGATACGACAGTTGTCCGGCATGAGAGGCTTGATGGCCAAACCTCAAAAATCAGGAACAGCAGGCGCTGAGATTATTGAGAATCCCATTCTGTCAAATTTTAAAGAAGGTCTTTCTGTACTTGAATACTTTATATCTACCCACGGTGCCCGGAAAGGTCTTGCTGATACTGCACTGAAAACGGCAGACGCAGGTTACCTGACCCGCCGACTGGTAGATGTCTCCCAGGATGTAATTGTAAGGGAAGTGGATTGCGGTACGCTGAGAGGACTGGTTGTTGAACCCATCAAGAAAAACGAGGAGATCATCGAGACCCTCGGTGAACGAATCCTGGGAAGATTATCGGTACATGATATATATCATCCATTTACCGGCGAGTTGATTGTTGAGTCCGGCTCAATGATTACCGAGGAAGTAGCCCGGCAGATTGAAGAATCACCCCTTGAGCAGGTAGAAGTACGTTCGGTATTAACTTGTGAAACAAAAGACGGTGTTTGTTCAAAATGCTACGGACGAAATCTGGCCACCGGTAAACTGGTTGAAAAAGGAGAAGCTGTAGGGGTGATCGCAGCTCAGTCAATCGGCGAGCCCGGAACTCAGCTTACATTGAGAACTTTCCACGTCGGTGGTACAGCCTCGAATATTGCCGCAAACAACAGTATCGTATCCAAGTATGACGGATATCTTGAGCTGGATGAGATCCGTACCGTACAAAAAGAGGAAGAAGACGGTAAGAAGGTGGATATCGTAATCGGCAGATTGGCTGAAATGAGAATTATTGACAAGAATACCAATATTGTTCTTACGACCAATAATATACCTTATGGTTCCAAGCTTTACTTTAACAGCGGGGATGAAGTTAAAAAAGGCGAGGTAATCTGTGAATGGGATCCCTATAATGCAGTGATTATTTCTGAAGCTGAAGGTAAGGTCCAGTTCAAGAACGTTATCCAGGGCATCACTTATAAAGAGGAGTCTGACGAACAAACCGGATTCAAGGAGAAGGTTATTGTCGAAACCAAAGATAAGAAGAAGAATCCCGAGATACAGGTGGTCAATGAACAGGGAGATGTATTGAAGACCTATAACTTGCCCGTGGGAGCACACGTTATTGCCGAAGAGGGAGATGAAGTCAAGACGGGGGATACGTTGGTTAAGATCCCGAGAACCGCTGGTAAATCGGGTGACATCACCGGAGGTCTGCCTCGTGTTACTGAATTATTTGAAGCCAGAAACCCCTCAAATCCTGCAGTTGTCTCAGAGATTGACGGAGAGGTTTCTTTTGGTAAGATTAAGCGGGGTAACCGGGAGATCATTATCCAGTCGAAGACCGGTGAAGTTAAAAAGTATCTGGTTTCTCTCTCAAAACAAATTCTGGTTCAGGAAAATGACTATGTTAAGGCTGGTACACCACTCTCCGACGGTGCTATTACTCCTTCTGATATCCTCTCCATTAAAGGACCTACCAAGGTTCAGGAGTATATCGTAAATGAGGTTCAGGAGGTTTACAGGCTTCAGGGCGTTAAGATCAATGACAAACACTTTGAGATTATTGTTCGGCAAATGATGCGTAAGGTTCTTATTGAAGATCCCGGTGATACCAAGTTTCTTGAAAATCAGATTGCAGATAAGTGGGAGTTCCAGGAAGAAAACGATTGGATCTATGATAAGAAGGTAATTGTTGATGCCGGAGATTCCGAGAACTTTCGGTCTGGTCAGATTGTTACCGCCAGAAAACTGAGGGATGAGAATTCCATGCTCAAACGAAGAGACATGAAGCCGATTCAGGCAAGAGATGCAGTTCCGGCAACCTCAAGCCAGAAACTTCAGGGAATCACCCGTGCTGCATTGCAGACCAAGAGCTTCCTGTCGGCTGCTTCCTTCCAGGAAACCACACGGGTTCTGAATGAAGCTGCCATACGAGGTAAGGAAGATCCGCTGATCGGATTGAAGGAAAACGTTATCGTTGGTCATAAGATACCGGCAGGTTCCGGAAACAGAGACTTTGATGATATTATCGTTGGTTCGATGGAGGATTACCAACAAATGACCAGAAGTGAAAAGGAGAAACAGGAAGCAAATTCTAAATAAAAGTAAAAAGGTATGAGTGATCAGCAAAATAACAACCACAGCAATGAAGGGGGAAATAATAAGAATCAGATTGACATTAATCTGAATGAGGATGTGGCACAGGGTATTTATTCAAATCTGGCTGTTATTAATCATTCCAGTTCAGAATTTATCCTTGATTTTATAAGGGTAATGCCTGGTGTTCATAAAGCAGATGTGAAATCGCGGGTGATTTTAACCCCCGAACATGCCAAGCGTTTTCTGAATGCGCTGAATGACAATATTCAAAAGTATGAGGAGATGTACGGTGAGATTAATGTGGATAAAAAAGGAAAAGGCCCTGACATTCCGATGAATTTTGGTGGGCCGGCAGCGCAGGCTTGATGCTGAAAAAAATACTTTCTACTTAAATCCTTTAAAAAAGCGGGTCGTTCTGCAGAACAACCCGCTTTTTTAAGGATTTATTTTTCCTGCCGGTCAGCAATTGTCTTTATAACATGAAACCAAACCTGGAAGATGCCCTAACTGGATTTTTACGGGGCCATCGTCATAATTTTTTTAAGATAATCGTATCTCATTATAATTTATTGAAAAATTATTTCGTTTAAAATAAAAAGCTGTCAGATAAATCTTACAAGATTTTAAGGCTGCTGATTTTCTAAAAGTCAAAGAACGATCCCCTAACATACATTTTTTGGTTAGAAATTAAAGCCTGTTTAGGGAATCGTCTCCCCCTTCATTGGCTGCGCACAATGAAGGGGGATTTTTTTGGGCAGACCTGAGTTGCTGATCTTATTTATTAAAGATGAATGCCAGGCAATTTGCCTGACATGATTTTAAACCGATACAATTCATGGCGGAATTATATATAGAAATAATTCGGGTTGGTTCAGTCATCAAATCCCGGCCTTTGAAAATTAGGTGCATCCGGAAAAATTTTCAGAATATGGTCTCTGAGATTTTTTAGCTGATCGACGATCTCAAAAATTTCCGTTTCTTTATCATGGAATACAGTAAGTAAGTTTTGCCAGGCTACCATGGATCTGTCCACTAACACAAGCGCTACTTTAGCTGACCCATTAGCATCCTCAAGATCACCCGTCACTCCTTCATCAACCAAACCGTGTATGGCCCTGCTTATCTTGGCAGGAATCATGGTATGGTCCCAATGGATGATTTCAATGCAATGAAAAAGCTCTTGCTCTATTTTGGTGATTACCCGTAGGCCAATCTTTTCTTCTAAATAATTGCGGTGATCATATAGCCACCTCCCGATCCTGAGGGAATAATTTTCTCCTGCCTTAAGCACGGGATGTTCTCTGATCTTATTCTGTATTTGTTCGTAGTAGGCATTGTCTGTATCTTTCATTTCAATGCCTCTTTTCATAATTTCTTTATCAATGAAGTAGCAGGTATTTTCAAGTATGTATTGCATCCTGTTCCAGAATTCTTCTCTGCTGAGCTCCTTATCCTGCCGGCCAAATAGTTTTTTATCGTTGTAATAATACCTGCAGCGTTTTTTAAAGGAACATCGTTCACACCACCTGTCACAATAATTATATATGGACGGGATAAACCTGTCTGAAAGATCGGGGTTGTACGGTTCAAAGATTTCATTTTTTTCTATGTCATCCAATTCATCCGGGTCAAACAGGGCATTGTATTTCATATCGGTGAACGTTTCGGTTTCCTCCGCTTCTTTATCTTTAAATTTTTTTATTTGGGAACAAATGTTACAATAACCCGGAAAAGGACAGCGAGATTCATCATAGTCGCAGAATTCCAGGGGTGTCTCGCCATTGGTGAGAAATACGTATTCATCATCCCATATTCTTACCAGGTTCCTGTATCTTAATCTTCCCGGTACTCCAATCGGAAATTCGGGATAAAAATAGTATGCTTTCAACAATCGCTCCATTTCTATGGCCAGGATCTCCGTTTGGCTATCGGTAAGTTGATCTTCGGGAGGAAAAGACATTGAGGGGATTCCCACTATTTCTGATAGTTTTCGCTTGGGTCCGTATTGAAATGCTTCTGAGAAAGGTAGATACTCATCATTCTCTGTATTCGCAAAGAAAACACTAAGGTCTTCATCAGGAACACTGCTTGCAGACTCCCGCATATCGGTGATGAGTTGTTCAAGATACCGTTTCATTTTGATTGCTGCTAACCCTTTCCTACAAAGATAAAAAATTGATTTGTGATATGCTATCTTTTCTGTTTCTAAAATTAATTGACTGATGAACAATATTATTTTCTTGAAGGCTTTTTGTAAAAGCAATACGTTTGGGTATTTTTGAAAAAATTTGGTGTAATGGATCTTTCTTTGGCCATCATACTTTTTGTTTTTTCTACTGTCGTTATTGCGATAGCAGGTACACGGCTTACACGTACAGCGGATCAACTGGCTGACCTGACCGGTTTAGGCGAAGCCCTTTTTGGGGCCATATTTCTAGGTGCCGTTACTTCTTTATCAGGTATCATTACCTCTGTGGTGGCTGCTTTCGATGATCATCCGGAGCTGGCCATTAGCAATGCCATCGGTGGAATTGCGGCTCAGACTGTTTTTCTCTCTATTGCCGATATTTCCTATAAACGGGGAAATCTGGAACATGCTGCTCCTTCCTTTGCCAATCTGATGTATGGGGTGCTGCTGATAGGTTTGTTGTCTGTTGTCCTGATCGGATTTTCCGGTCCGGAGGTTTCTGTACTTCATGTACATCCCCTTTCCATTTTGATCATCATCCTTTATCTTGTCGGCTCTAAGCTTATCTCTTCAGCAAAGGATAATCCCATGTGGAGACCCCGGATAACCCTGGAAACTGTAAAAGACGTTCCTGATCAAAGTCATATCAAAGATCTGAGTTTAAGTAAGGTTGTGACGAGATTTGTTGTTCTGGCCCTTATTGTAGCTGCATCGGGTTATGCGGTTGCCAAATCGGGGATCGCCATTGCCGGACAGACGGGTCTTTCTGAAAGCTTCGTGGGTACATTATTTACCGCTGTTGCTACTTCTTTACCTGAATTGATCGTTTCCATTGCTGCAGTGCGCCAGCATGCTCTTACGCTTGCCGTTGGGAATATTATCGGTGGAAACACCTTTGATGTGCTTTTTATAGCCTTTGCTGATATTGCCTATAGCAAAGGCAGTATATTGCACGCGATCACTCAGAACCAGTTTTTTATTGTCGCACTGACTATGTTGATGGTTAGTGCACTGATATTGGGTTTGCTGCACCGAGAGCAGAAAGGCATCGGCAAGATAGGCTGGGAGAGCTTTTTGATCATTATCCTTTATCTTACAGGAAATGCGTTTCTCCTGATTGCATAAAGCATCAGAACACCTCAACCATCAATCGGGAGAAGATCGAATGGTACAATTAAAGCGGA
>JAGXLC010000025.1 GCA_018334875.1 Bacteroidales bacterium
GAAAACACTGAACGCACGACAGGCACGAAAGAACGAAAGGGCGATGGGGCGATGGGCGACTTAAGCGAGGGGGTGATGGAGCGAAATTGTAAGGACAGACAAAACGAGACACCAAGACACGACGGCCCGACAGCACGAGCGCACGAATGCACGATAGCACGATAGCACGATGGAATGAAAGAAAGATGGAACGAAAGAGCAATTCATCAAAACCGCAGATTTTTCTAATGTGACCTAATGTGCCCCCGCCTGCTGCGGGGCAGGTATGTAATTCAAATTTTATGAACCATAGAAGGCATATAAGAATTTTAAACATTTTACTACCCCCGTTGCTGAAATCAGGTTAATATTCCAAAGTTTTAAAAACCTTATTTCCCATATATTAAACTTTAGTAGCCATAAGCTCCCCAAACCCTCAAACCTTATTACCTTATTTACCCGTCTTGGTGGCAATAAGGTAATAAGGTCAGCGAAGGAGGGTGAATTTCATGGCTACTAAGGTGATGGACAAAAAATAAGGTGTCCCGTAAGCTCCGTCCTTTCTATGTTTTTTCCTATATGGTTACTATGTGCCTTATGTTGTTCAATTTATTCAACGACAGCACGAAAGAACGACTGGAGCGACTTAAGCGACGGAACGATGGGGCGAAACCGTAGCCAAAAGCCAACCTTGGACACGGACGGGCAGGGATATACACAGATCCTCCAAAAGCCGGACAAGCTAATATGAATCAGCGTGAAACTTGTCCAATCCCTGCCTGCCTGCCGGCCCGCCTGCTGCTGGTCAGGCAGCCAGGTGTGTTATCCTTGCCCCGTACTTAAGTCGGGGAGTGTTCCATATATTCAATAACATGAAACAACGGCACGAGAGAACGAGGGAACGAAAATGCGAAGGGGCGACTTCGCGGAAGATCGATTTAAATACTTCCCTCAGAATTTTCTGTCCTCAGCCTCAGCCTCATTCCTCAAACGTTAAACACCTTTATTTTCTGCAGATGCAAAATGATTGATGATGGCTTTGGCCTTGGATTTACCGACCTCCTGTTCCAGGGTTTCCGGGTCCAGTTTTTTTACTTCCGCAGTTGATCCGTACTTTTCAAGAAGCTTTCGGGCCGTTTGGGGACCGATGCCTTGTATATTTTCCAGTTCATTTGAAGTAAACGACTGGGACCTTTTCTGCCGGTGAAACCGGACACCGAAGCGGTGGGCTTCGTCACGCAGGTGCTGTATCGTTCTTAAACTTGAAGAATTTTTGTCCAGATATAACGGCACGGGATCGTCCGGCAAAAAGATCTCCTCCAGCTTCTTGGCAATGCCGATGATGGTAATCTGCTTGTGAATATCCAGTTCCCTGAGGCTTTCCAATGCGGCAGAAAGTTGTCCCTTGCCTCCGTCGATTACTATAAGCTGGGGCAACTCCTCGCCCTCGTTCAGCAGACGCCGGTACCGTCTAAAAACCACCTCCCGCATGCTGGCATAATCATCCGGCCCTTCTACTGTTTTTATGTTATATTGACGATACTCATTTTTGCTTGGCTTTCCGTTACGAAAAACCACACAGGAAGCAACAGGATTGGATCCCTGTATATTGGAATTGTCAAAACATTCAATATGGTTTGGAAGCTGTTGCATACGAAGATCTTCCCTGAGCTGCTCCATTTCTTTGGTTTTTGAAAACTTTCGGTTGATTTTTTCATTCCGTTTTTCCTTCTCAAAATGATAATATTTCAGATTGCGCTCGGAAAGCTCCAGCAACCTTTTCTTATCTCCCTTCTTGGGAACAGTCACCTTGATGCCGTTCACCGGATAATCGATGGCATAGGGAACCACCAGCTCTTTGGAACGGCTCTTCAATTTCTCCCGGATTTCGGTGATGCCCACCTGCAATAGTTCTCCGGGATCTTCATCCAGCTTCTTTTTCAGTTCAAGGGTATGGGACTGCACGATCCTGCCTGAGGTTACCTTCAGGTAATTGATGTAAAAACTTTTGCCTTTTTCCAGGGTGGAGAAAACATCCACATTGTCTATCCGGGGGTTAACAACCGTAGACCGGCTCTTGTATTTCTCCAGGAGATGAATCTTTTCCTTTAGCGATTGGGCTTCTTCAAAACGATAATTAGAAGCATATTCGTTCATCAAATTTTTCATGTAATGGATCACCTCCTGGATGTCCCCTTTCAGGATCCTCCGGATATTTTCAATAGCCCGGTTATAGTCTTCTTCAGTCTGATACCCGATACAGGGTGCCTTGCAGTTACCCATATGATATTCCAGACACTCTTTAAATTTGCCCTTTTCAATGTTTTCTTGAGTCAGATTATAATTACAGGTACGCAGGGGATAAAGCTGCCGGACCAAATCGAGCAGCACCCTTACCATATTGGCTGAAGTATAGGGTCCGTAATACATCGATCCGTCATTGATCACATTCCGTGTGGAGAACACCCTGGGAAAAGGTTCGTTCTTAATGCAGATCCAGGGAAAAGTTTTATCGTCTTTTAGCTGAACATTATATCTGGGCTGGTATTTTTTAATCAGGTTGTTTTCAAGCAGCAAAGCATCCGATTCGGATTCCACTACAATATACTGAATGTCGTGAATCCGGGAAACAAGTATTTGCAGCCGGTGATTTTCATAGCGCGATTTGTTAAAATAGCTTGAAACCCGCTTTTTTAAATCCTTGGCCTTCCCCACATAAATGACCTCACCTTTTTTATCAAGATACTGATAAACTCCGGGCTTATTGGGAAGGGAAGCCACCTTTTCATTTAAGAGATCAGATTCATCCAACATATCTATAACCTAAGCATATTTGACAATCCGTACCCATGTTCCACGTGGAACATAACCTCTTGTGCTTGCTATAAAATTATGGCGGTTACTGGTCAACATGCAAGGGAACATACTGAAATTTTTGCACATCAAACAATCCCTGATCGGTGATCTTCAATTCCGGTATAACCGGAAGTGCCATAAACGAAAGCGTCATAAAGGGAGCCTCCAGTTCACATCCCAGGGCATCGGCAACCTGTGTAAGCATGTGGTATTGGGCGGAGACCTCTTCGGCAGCCTGATGGGACATCAAACCGGCAATTTCCAGGGGCAATCCGTGGAGGTCGGCTCCGTCAAAAACAACGATGCCTCCTTTTTGTTGTATCAATCCATTCATTGCCTGAACAATGGAATGGTCATTGGTTCCCACCACAATCAGGTTGTGGCTGTCATGAGCAATGCTGGAACCCAAAGCGCCTTTCTTCAGACCAAAATTCCGGATAAAACCCACGGAAGGCTTCTGGGATTTATACCGGCTCAAAACAACAATCTTCAGAATATCATTGCTGGTGTCAGAGTAAAACAGGCCGCCCTCTTCCTTGGGATGTTCGGTTGACCAGGATGTATACAATTCATGGTCGTGTGCATGGATAACCCGTACGGGACTACCGGCATCAACCTGCAGATCGCTTGTCTTTATGGGATCGGCCTCCATAATATTGGGACTTTGATCTGCTACAGGCTCGAAATAGACCTGCCCCTGGTCATAATAACACTTTCCATTAATATAGGTACTGAGGATATTGAATTGGGTCAGATCATCCACACGGATAAAATCAGCAAAATCATTTTCTCTCAACAAACCAATGGGTAAATCATAATGCAAGACGGGATTATAGGTGGCGGCTTTCAGCAGATCAAAAATATCCAACCCGTATTCCAGGCCTTTTTTGATCAAAAGGTTGATATGGCCTTTAACAAGATCATCGGGATGGCGATCGTCACTGCATAACATTACCTGATCGGGATGTTCCTTAATCAATGGCCATAAAGCATCAAAATTTCGTGCAGCGCTACCCTCCCTTATCTGAATCATCATTCCTTTCTCCATTTTTTCTTTGGCTTCCTCATAGGTGTTGCATTCATGTTCGGTGGTAATACCTGTATCGATATATTTCTTCAGATCATCTCCCCGCAAACCGGGCGCATGTCCATCTACAGGGCGACCGGTAGCCTGGGCAGCTTTAATTTTGCTCATCACTTCTTCATCTCTTGCAAGGACACCCGGGAAGTTCATCATCTCGGAAAGATATCCGAATTGATCTTCCTCAAGCAAATTTTTGACCTTCCGGCTATCGATCACAGCTCCGGAAGTTTCAAAAGGCGTAGCCGGAACACAGGAAGGAACGCCAAAATTAATTTTTAAAGGAGCAGAACCGGCATTGGATACCATAAACCGGATACCTTCTTCTCCCAACACATTAGCAATTTCATGGGGATCGGAAACGGTACCCACCGTTCCATGTTGAATCGCTGTTCTTGCAAATTGCTGCGGAGAAAGCATCGAGCTTTCAATGTGCACATGGGCATCCACAAGACCGGGTAAAATATAGCCATCATCTGTCGACTCACGGCTTGGCTCTATCTTTCGTATTATCCCGTTTTCGATATGAATTTTCCCGGGAAAAATCTGTCGGCCGGGAATATCTACGATTTGGCCTGTAATGATGTTATTGGATTGTTTCATGATAAAGTCTGATTATATGTTTGTAATTCCATTAAATAGAAGCTCAAAATTTGAGCTTATGCTTCATTCGCCATGGAACCCGTATGTTAATTAGGTTCTTTTTGTTAAGGTTCTTACATGTGGGTCTCATACAGCATTATGTGTATGTTCCACGTGGAACATTAAATTATCTTCCATGATACATCAGCAATACACTGACATCTGAAGGAGAAACACCACTGATACGTGAGGCCTGTCCAATGGTTTTTGGCCGTATGCGGTTCAGTTTCTGCCGTGCTTCGATGGACAGGGACTGAATCTGATCATAATTGAAGTTCTCCCTTATACGAATATGCTCCAGCCGGCTCAGTTTACCTGCTATCTGTTTTTCCCGGTCTATGTAGCCACTGTACTTGATGATGATCTCCACCGCTTCCATAATCTCATCCCTCCGCTCCGGAAGGGAATTATACAGTTCCTTTAATTGGGGAACGTATTCGATCAATTGATAAATATTTACCTGGGGTCTTAAAAGAATATCCACCAGTTTTCGTTTTTGTTGGGTTGGCGAAGTATTTAATTGGCTTAGCAAACGATTGATTTCATCGGGTGGAGTACTGTAATTCCGGATAAACTTCAAAATTCGGTCCCGGTAGGAAATTTTTTCCTTTAAAAGATTATACCGGTATTCAGAGGCAAGCCCCAGTTTATAACTTAATTCAGTAAGCCTGATATCGGCATTATCCTGGCGAAGCAAAAGCCGGTATTCAGCCCTTGATGTGAACATTCGGTAGGGTTCATCCACCCCTTTGGTGATCAAATCATCAATCAAAACACCAATGTACGCCTGATCCCGGTTTAAAACAAATTCTTCTTTATCCTGAATTTTCTGGTGGGCATTGATGCCGGCAATGAGCCCCTGGGCACCTGCTTCTTCATACCCTGTAGTTCCGTTCACCTGGCCGGCCAAAAACAGATTGCTGATCTTTTTGGTCTCCATAGTATAATGCAACTGAGTTGGAGAAAAGAAATCATATTCGATGGCGTAGCCGGGTCTGAACATCTTTGCATTCTCAAAACCCGGTAAGTTACGGATGCCTTCATACTGAACATCCCAGGGCAATGAAGAAGAAAACCCATTGAGGTAACATTCTACGGTATTTTCTCCTTCTGGTTCGAGAAAGAGCTGATGGGCATTCTTATCGGAAAAGGTCACTACTTTATCCTCTATACTGGGACAATACCGGGGGCCAATGCTGTGAATGGTCCCATTGAACATCGGTGATTCATCAAAACCCTTTTCCAGTATTTTATGCACATTGGGATCGGTAAAGGTAATATAGCAGCTTTTCTGAACCTGCATGACATCCTTTAGTGGAAGAAATGAAAATTGTTTCCAGTGTTCGTCGCCTTTTTGTTCCTGTAATTTGGAATAATCAATGGTTCTGCCGTCAATGCGGGCGGGAGTTCCGGTTTTCATCCTACCTGTCTCAAATCCAAAGTCAAGAAGCTGTTCTGATATTCCGGTAGAAGCACGTTCACCTGCCCGACCACCGGGTATTTTATTGGCTCCGATGTGCATCAGGCCGTTTAGAAAGGTACCCGCTGTAAGGATAACGGTTTTCGAATAAAAGGTAATGCCAAGCCGGGTTTCAACACCATAAACGGTATCGTTCTTAATTATCAGCTTTACTACCATATCCTGCCAAAAATCAAGATTTGGAATGGATTCTAGCTTCTCTCTCCATATCCTGGAAAATTTAAGTCGGTCGCACTGTGCCCGCGGACTCCACATGGCAGGTCCTTTTGAGCGGTTCAGCATTCGAAACTGAATCATGCTTTCATCGGTAACAATACCGCTATATCCTCCCAAAGCGTCAAGTTCCCTAACTATCTGACCTTTGGCAATGCCTCCCATTGCGGGATTACATGACATCTGGGCAATCTTGGTCATATCCATGGTGATCAGGAGCACTTTCGAACCCAGATTGGCCGCAGCGGCTGCGGCTTCACTTCCCGCATGGCCGCCTCCAATGACAATTATATCATATTTTGGATTCATAATGTATATACCCGGTTATAATCCTCTACAATAATTAAACGCTGCATTAAATTGTATCAAATGCAGCAAAATTAATATAAAAACGTAGAAAGAAACGGATAGTATATTCTAACCTAAATTGGATGAGCCAAAACCAAACAGGATGCTTCCAAGAAATTTAATGTGTTTTCGTTTAGGCTTGTCCAAATTAACGGAGATTCAAATTGTAATGCTCTATGTATTTGTCCTCGAGCCGGTGCATGCGTTCTTTTTCTTCATCAGTATTGTCGGTATAACCAATAAGATGTAAAATTCCATGCACAATAACCCGTATCAATTCATTTTCAAACCCTGAGTGATAAGTTTTGGAATTTTCATCCACTTTATCAAGACTTATAAAAATGTCTCCTTCTACCGGTCCGGATCTGCTGTAATAAAAAGCAATGACATCGGTATAATAATGGTGATTGAGATATTGGGCATTTAATGAAAATATTTCATCGTTATCAGTGAAAATAATGTTGATCTGCCCGGTTTTCCCGTTTTCTTGCTGTAAGACGTATTGAGCAAGATGTATAATCTCATTCTGAGAAGGTGTAGGAAATGCGGAATAATTATAGAATATGTTGACCGGCATTACTCCAGATTGAAGATCATTTGCACTACAGACCCATCATTGTAGAAATTGACCTCATCAGCAAGATGATTCATAAGATAAATGCCCCGGCCATGAATATTCTCCAGATTTTCAGGTATGGTAGGATCGGGAATATTCTCATAATCAAAGCCTTCTCCTTCATCCCTCACATAAACTTTGATCTGATTCCCTTCTTTTTGCATCTCCAGATAAACACTTTTATTAACATCCTCCTTGTTGCCATGAACAATGGAATTATTCACCGCCTCTATGGTGGCTATAAGAATTTTGCCATACAAGTCGGCATTAATCTTGTTTTCTTCAGAAAAATCGTCAATAAATTTTTCTATAAGGCTTACGTTGTCAATTTTCGATTCGATGTTAATATATTTTTTCATATTAAACTTCTGGTCGCTATTTTTATACTGTAAATTTAATGATTTGTTACAAAAAAATCCATAAAAAGTATAATTAAATCTTAAATAAATTTATTCCAACCAATCTTCCGGGTTCAGTTTTTGATCCTCTTTATAGATTTCAAGATGCAGAATGTTTTCATTGCTTGATTCATCTTGATATACATGCCCGATGGTTTCACCTCGATTGATGATATCTCCTACTTCCACATCTACATCGGTTAAGTTGGAATATACGGAAAGGTAATTGCCATGTCTGACAATCACAGCAAGGTTGGCACCGGGAATGGAAAACACTCTTCGGGCCTCCCCTGTCCATATACATTTCACCGCTGAATTTTGTGAAGCGCTTATATCTACACCGTTATTAAAGAGCTTGATATTTTCCAAAACCGGATGAGAATTTTCCCCGAATTTTCTGGCTATGATGCCGTTTGAAACGGGCCAGGGAATGGAACCTTTATTATTCTCAAAGGCCTGGGAAATTTCTTTTTGTCTTGCAGACATATTTTTCCAAACATCTGTCCGTTCCCGTTCGTCTGCAATAATTTTTTGTATTTCATCTTCCAGACGGGAAACCACCTTTTCATTTTGAGCAATATCCTCACGAAGTTGACGCTCCCTTTGTTTTAAATTGGTAATCTGATTTTGCATCCGGGATTTCTCGTTATTCAATCTTTCTTTTTCGGATCTTCTCTGGTTAAGGGCCCGCTCTTCCTCATCCTTGAGATTCTGAAGCTCCTTAATCCTATATTTCAGTTTTCCTTTCTTCACCTGTATTTTCCGCGCCTGATCCCTCCTGTATTGGGCCAATTGATTTAAATATTTAATTCTTTTATAAGCCTGGTTGAAACTTTCTGAGCTCAATATAAACATGAGCTTGTTGAACCCTTTTTTGTGCTTGTAAGCAGTATAAATGATTTTAGCGTAATTTTCCCTTAAGCTCTCCAATTCACTTTCCAATTGATCGATGGATTCCTCGTTTTGCTGTATGTTCCGGTCCAGATCGTTGATTTGATTATTGAGGTGATCGATTAGTTCATTTCTGAGTTCAACTTTTCTTTGGAGCAAATACAATTCATTCAGTGAGGATTCTTTTGATGCCCGGGTTTCATCCAGTCGCTGACTGGCAGTAGCAATCTCCTGTTCCTTTTGCTCAATCTTTTCTCTTAACTCTTCTTTTGACTGCCCCTGGCAAATACCAAAATCCAATAAAATAAGTATTACAATAACAATATTTAACAATATTCTCATTTCGAATGATAAATGGTTTTATAGGAAGAAGGTATATCCATTTGAATATCGTTAAACTCATTACGAGAGATACCATTCAGTTTTAAAGTGAGTTTGTGAGACTGATTAAACTGATCAAACACAACTTCAACCCGGTCGGGAAAAAGGTGGGTGGCTTCTTTTTGATAATCCAGAAATTTCACAGTAAATTTTTTATTTTCCTCATCTTTATAGAAAACCAAATGAGAAGGCCGAGCCAGATCTTCATAAATCCATCCGTAAAAATTCATATAATCCTTTCCATGTGGTGCCTCATAAGTTCCAAGATAAACCTCATTCTCCACAGAATCACGGGTGAGTTTAGGTTCCGGCATTTGGGCATTGCGATAATTTTCCGGTATATTACCGGAGAAAATGGACTGTAAAAGCCGAAAATCAAAATCCAGCGGGGCAATTTCACTCAGCCGGTTATAATTTGTAAAATAGGCTTTTTTATTCTGACGATCCAGCATCTTAACACTATCTTCCGTATATAAAAGACGGCTAATTTCCATACCCAAGGTTGTTCTCAATGAGATTAAAATGGCACTGTCTTTTATCATCTTCAATGAACCATATAAACTGGAATTGTTATCTGGGGTAGAAAAATTAATTTTTATATTCCTTATGGTTAAGCTCCGATATGGAGTATTTCGTTCTTCTACAAAAGGATACAACCGGTCAGATGCTTCCGGTAAATCGGGGGCAGTTTGAATCAATTCTTTCTGAGGACCACAAAAGCTGAGTATAAATAGAAATCCAACAAGCAATAAAACGTTAATTTTCATCGGATTGATCGGGTAAAGTTTTATTTTCCAATTTATAATTCAGTTGATCCGACTGATTTCCCTTGTCTTTGGCCTCTTTCCACATCTGTATAGCTTTATCCTCATCTCCGGTTTTATACAAAATATCTCCGTAATGTTCAAGGATATCAGCATCTTCATTGCCTCCGTTTTTAATAGCTCTCTCAATATATTTTTTTGCTTCTGATAATTTTCCCATCTTATAAAGTACCCATGCATAAGTATCCAGATAGACGGGATTATTGGGTTCATCCTTAATAACCTTATGGCTGTATCCAAGTGCTTTTTTTAATTTCTCTTCCCGCTGGGAAAGGTAATAGCTGTAATTATTCAAAACAATTTTGTTATTGGGATCCAAATCAAGCACATTTTTAAAATAATGGTCCGATTGTTCATAATTTTCTGTTCGATGGTAAGCTTCTCCAAGTTGGATGTAAAATTGTACACGCATGGACTTATCGTCTTCAACGTATTGAATCCCTTTTTCTAATAAGGATAAAGCGGAATCCGGTTTATTGGTCTGTAAGGCACCTATACCGCTTAACAAATATATTCTGGGTTGTTTATCAAATTCTTGCAGTGCCTTCTGTCCATATTGAAACATGTTTTCGAATTTACCGAGATAGCTGTATATGGATAAAAGCTGATCCCAATAGATGTATTTGCTTTCCGGACCGGTAGCCAGGGTTTCCAGATGCCCGGAAGCTTTTTGAAACTCATTTGTTTTTAAATATAGATCGGCATAAAGGGCATCAATTTCGCTTTTATCAGAATAATAAGATCCTAACGAATCCAGCGAATGTCTCAACTGATCAGCATATTGTGTAAGATTTTCGGTTTCCTGTAAAAAATTCATAAAGATGAGCATCTTATCGCGAAAGTCAACGGATTGATTAGGTACCACTTGGTTCTTATAGGTTTCCAGGGCTTTATCAACTTCTCCCTTGTTGTTGTAATACCTAACCAGTGAAATCTGGCCCAGCTTATTGTTGCTATCCATCTCAAAAAGCCGGTTATACATCTTTTCAGCTTTTTCGTATTCATTAAATGTCGCGTATAATTCAGCCAGCATTCCATAATATTTGGATTCGTCAGGATGTTTTTCGATAAGCTTTCTTATTTCTCTATAAGCCTTTTCCTTCTCACCGATTTTGGCATAAATCATCTTCTTTCGCTGACTGATCCGTTCATTCACACCAACACGAGCTTCAAGCTCATTGTAATATGTAAGGGCTTCCTGATATTTATTTGTTTCCTGATAAAGCTGAGCCAGTCTGAAGACCATATCAAGATCATTAACTTTCAACTCCTCCACGAGATATTCATATTGCATTCTTGCACTGTCCAGCACTTCATTTCTAAGATAAAGACCGGCCAGATTTTTTCTGTACCATTTGTTATCGGGTCCGTATAGGACAGCTTTTCTTCCAAAACGGATGGCTTCCTGGTATTCTTCAAGCTGGGAGCCTATCAGAGACTTCTGATAATAAGGGTCAGGCGCCTGAGGCTTTATATCAATACATTGATTAAGATATTCCAGGGCATCACTTGTATTACCCATTAAGCGCAATTTTATCGCCTGAATATATTTGTACTGGTATTCAACCTGTTTGTTTTCAGGTAAAACCTGATAAACGGTATCTTCCGGAGCCTTCTCTTTCCCGGTGATTCCAATATTATCCATCACACTGCAGCCACTGATACCCAAAAAAATGACACCCAACAAAACAATTCCTACATTAAGCCGCATACAACCTCACAATTTGATATTTGTATAATCTCCCACACTCAAATCCAACGGTTTCCCTTCCATATTGATATTATTTCCAATCATGGAGTCAACGATATTAACTCTTTCGAGGTGTGTATCCGATTGGACAAGTGAGTTACTTATCAACGAATTTTTTATACAAGTATTATTTTCTACGGAAACATAGGGACCCACAACAGAATTTTTCAATTTGACATCTTTTCCGATATAACAGGGTTCAACGACGACACTGTTGTCAATTTCAGCCGATTCGTCAATCAATTCCTTATGATGATAGTATTTGAGAATTTCCCGGTTGGTCACCACTGTTGCAGCTTTGTTTCCACAATCGTACCATTGATTAACAACCGAAGTTGTAAACCGGTTCCCTTTATTTCTCAAATTTTCCAGAGCATCGGTCAACTGATATTCTCCATTAACCAGAATTTCATTCTCTAAAAGGTATTCTATCTCCTTTCTCAATTCTTCGCCTTCTCTGAAATAATAAACTCCAATGATGGCTTCATCCGAAACAAATTCTTCAGGTTTCTCATAAAACCCTTCAACATAACCCTCGCCATTTTTTTTAACAACACCAAAAGCACTGGGATCTTCCACTTTTTTGGTCCAGATAATTCCGTCGGACTCTGTATTCAGTTTAAAATCCGCTTTAAACAAAGTATCGGAAAATGCAACAATAACTTTATCCTCTAAAGATGAACGGGCACAATAAACTGCATGAGCGGTGCCCAAAGGCTTATCCTGGTAAGATATTACCGGTTTGGCTCCAAGTTCGTGGGCCAGTTCCTGAAGTTCGTTTTCAATAAAATCGCCAAAATCACCAATAACAAAATTAATCTCTTCTATTTTCTCGTTGAGTACATCCTTGATTTCATACACCAGATGATTGACAATAGCCTTACCGGCAATTTTAATTAATGGCTTGGGTGTAGTCAAAGTATGGGGCCTCATTCTTTTTCCCATACCGGCCATAGGGATAATAATCTTCATATGCTTTATATTTAATGTGTTCCTGTATGTCCAAAACCTCCACTTGAACGCGCAGTATCATTGATTTGACTGGTTTCTTCCAATTCGATTTTCTCTACTCTGGAAACCACCATCTGGCAGATTCTCTCACCGGGAGTAATTTCAACAGTTTCATTTGACAGATTGATCAGAATGATCCCGATTTCTCCACGGTAATCCGAATCAATGGTTCCCGGGGTATTCAATACGGTGATACCCTTTTTGAGGGTTAAACCGCTTCTCGGACGTACCTGGGCCTCGTATCCTGAGGGCAGTTCAATAAATATTCCTGTAGGAACCAGTGATCTTTCAAGTGGTTTAAGTTTGACGGGCTCATCTATGTTGGCCTGTAAATCCATTCCCGAAGAATCAACAGTGCTGTAACGGGGCAAAGGATTCTTCGACTGGTTGACGATCTTAACTTTCATTATTATAACAGTTTATAAAAATCTATATTTTAATTTGATTCTGTGGCTAAATTCACAGATTTTGCCTATATGTTAAATGAACCTGCATGTCAGTAATTTTTTTGTAGTAAAACTTGCTGCATGCGGGTTTCATAGGTTAACGCTTAATGCCGATAAATGTTTTTATATCACGGATTGTTATCCGTTCTTTTCTCAGAACGAACCAGAGAAATAAGAGCAAAAATAAAGAATTAAAAAGATTTTTTTGGATAATGGAAGGATAATGTATAAAATTTTGCATAAAATAGATGGCGAGGGCAATAACAAAATAGAACAGTATGGATTTTAATGCATAAGGAATAAAATAATGCTTTCTTCCAAGAAGGTAGGAAACCATCATCATTGTGAAATAACAGATAAGGGTAGTCCAGGCGGATGCTTCATAGCCATAAACCGGAAGCAGGGCAATGTTCATGAAAATGGTTATTGCTGCACCCAACAAAGCAATCATGGCGCCATATCTGGTTAAATTGGACAGTTTATACCAAATGGAAAGATTGTAATTGATGCCAAGGAAAAGGTTGGCTAATAATATGATCGGAACAATATGAAGGCCACTGTGAAACTTGGAATCTATAAAATACTTAAATATTTCAATATATAAGTTAACCACCAGAAAAATAAACAGGCCAAAAATAATGAAATAACGCATAACCTTGGCATAAGTCTCTTTGGCATCATAATCCTTCATCTTGGTAAAATAGAAAGGTTCGGCGGCATACCTAAACATCTGGATAAATATGGTCATCAGCATACCCAGTTTGTAATTGGCCCCGTAAATACCAACTTGTCTCATAGGAGAATTTTCATCAGAAACAAATCTTTTGATAAGTTCTTTATCGGCTACTTCATTTATGGTTCCGGCAAGTCCTACCATCAATAAGGGAAGGGAATATTTCAATACCCGCTTCAACAGCCTCAGGTCGATCAAACCCGGTAAAATTTTTATTTCAGGCAATAAAAGAAGCAATGTCATTGCACTGGCAAACAGATTAGAAATAAAAACGTAACCTACTCCTATGGAAGCATCATAAAAATCCAACAGGAAAGAGGAAGGATAATGAGCATTAAGGTAGGGGAATCCAACAAAAAAGACAAAGTTGAAAAAGAGATTGACAACAACATTAAATATTTTAAGGAATCCGAACTTTTTAGCTTTTCCTTCAAACCTGAGTTTGGCAAAAGGAACGGAAGAAAAAGCATCAATGGTCACAACAGAAGAAAACAATACAATCAGATATTGCCGGTCAGGATATTCCAGAATTTTTGCAATGGGGTGATTGAACAGCAAAATTACCAATATAAACAGAAGGGAGGTGGAAAGAAGGGAAGCCATGATGGTGGAATAAACCTTCCCGGGATCGTCTTCCGATTTGGTAAACTTGAAGTAACCGGTTTCCAGTCCATAGGTAAGCAAAATAAGCAAAAATACAACATAGGCATACAGGTTTGTTACAATGCCGTATTGTTCCAGACTGAAAATATGTGTATAAAACGGGGTAAGGACAACATAATTCAAAAAACGGGGAACTATGGTTCCCAGCCCATAGAGGGCGGTCTGTCCTGCTAATCTCCTGTACTGCTGCACGATTATTACGTTTTAAAGCCAAAGTGATTACCAAACCTTAATTATTCAAAAATAATTAATTGTTGTTCAAGTTTATTAGAATTCTGTAATACAATATCATATTGCTGCAAAGCTTAAGTAATTCAAATCAATCTCCATTGAACCCGCATGTTCTTCATCTTCATGTAGCAAAACTTTGTAGATGCGGGTTTCTGACGCTATTGAAAAACCAGGCTTTTTGCCTCATTATTTTTCGCAAAAAACCGGTTTTTCTAATGCGGGGTTGCCTTGCTCCGCACGCTGTCGCTGAAGCTTTAGCGTAAGCAACCAAAGCTTCGCGAAGGCGAAATTAAAAAGAAAAATTTTTAACTTCATAATAGGGAAGCGTGAAGTAAAAAGTAGAACCTTTACCCGCATCAGAATCCACCCATATATTTCCTTCCAAGCCTTCCACCAGCTTCTTGCAAATGCTTAACCCTATGCCGGTTCCACTGCTGTAACTGGTATGGTTATGATCCATTTTTCGGAAAATCTCATAAATATGTTTCTGTTGTTCTTTGCTCATACCAATTCCCGTATCCTGAACATAAAATTCTAAAGTCTTACCGGATTGGGTTTTACGTATCCGATAACCAAAAACTATTTTACCGGATTGGGTAAATTTAACAGCATTATCTATCAGGTTGGAAATAATTTGATGAAGCCGCCAGGAATCTGTATAGATATAAACATCCTCTTCCTCCTCCTGTTTATCCACCGTAAGAGAAATTCCTTTATTTTTTAAATCATTCAAATCCAAATATTCAAAATAGATTTCTTCCAGCAAGTTATTAAGGTCAATGGGATTGTATTTAAATTTTAGTTCATCGGCTTCAATTTTTGAGATGTCTATGAGGTTTTCAATCAATTTCAATAAATGGTTGGTATTATCGTTGATTAGCCTGAGCAACTCATATTGTTCCTTCCCGGAAAGATTATCTTCAAATAAAATATTTGAAAACCCAACAATGGCATTCATTGGGGTCCGTATCTCGTGTGACATATTGGCCAAAAAAGCACTTTTAAGTCTGTCGGACTCTTCAGCCTTTCTTTTGGCTTCCTCCAAATCTTTGGTCCGTTTTTTAACGAGACTTTCAAGGTTTTGCCGATGTTTCCTAAGCTCCTGATTTTGCTTTTCGATTTTGTGGTTTTGTATGGTAGTAAACTCAATCTGAGTCTGCAGTTCTTCTTTTTGCCGCTCCATATCGCGGGTTTTTCTGGCAAGTTGAGATTTGAATCCGGCCTTTTCACTCTTAAGACTTTTAATATACAAAAAACATCCCAGGTGAATCAAAACCAAAACAGCAATTAACCCGATCAATGCATACGGATGAAAAGTAATCCCTTCATTTTCTGTCTTAACCCAATCAATATCAGAAACAGCCACAGAAATACCTAAAACATGTTCCACGTGGAAACATGCTGTTTTATTTATTGATTTTGAATGGTTTGAGCTTAATTTTTCGATTGTGTTTGATGGAATTAAAATTTTGTTTTCATGAGCATTATTTGTTTCTTTGGAAAGGCTAAATAAAGAATGATTTGAAAATCCGGAAGCAATTGACAATTGGGTGTATTGACGGGCAGAGTCGTTGAATGTGTTATTATGCGAAGAAAAAAAGAAGCATATACCGCAAAGCAAAAACACGATAATAAGTATATGATATGCTATACGTTCTCCCGAAATAAAAATCATATGAGGTATTTTGGCAGGCGCGAATTTAAAGATAAGAAAAATTATTATCAAGCATCCTTAAAAAAATTAATCCATTATTTATTCACCATTTTATAGGAACTGTATATAAAAAATTAATAATCTGTAAGATGAATAATAAGGAAAATGTGTGGAAATCCATCCAGGAATATATTCAATCCCAATTTAATATTCCACCGGATGTTCATAATATCTTGTTTTTAATTGGAGTTCAGGAAATGGGATATGGTTTTCAACAATTGGATCAGGCTACTAAAACAAAAGTTATTAATTTTGCTTCCCTATACATTATGAATTTCATTAAGGAAGAAGATAAAAAAATCTTAAAAAATCAGGACCCGGAAAAATATGGCTATGAAGAAGAAATATATAAAACAGGCATAATCAATTATTTTGAATTCAAGAAAATTATATAGGAATGATAGACAAAATCAATGAATATCTGAGGGAAATTGAGAACTTTGATTCAAATGACCCGGAGGAAATTGAAGCCTTCCGTATTAAATATCTGGGAAGGAAAGGGCTTTTGAATGAAATTTTGAGTGCGTTCAAAAATGTACCCAATGAGGATAAACCTCAGATTGGGAAAAAGATCAATGAATTAAAAACGAAGGCCCAGGAAAAGGTAAATGAGCTTAAATCATCAGTAAAAAGCAGTTCCGGTAAAAAAATACAGGATGTAACCCGGCCTTCCTACCCGGATGAAACAGGAAGCCTGCATCCCATAACCCTTGCCAGAAAAGATATAATTGAAATATTTTCAAGGCTCGGCTTTACCATTTCAGAGGGACCGGAAATTGAAGATGACTGGCACAACTTCTCCGCATTAAACTTCCCGGATGCACATCCCGCAAGGGACATGCAGGATACTTTTTTCATTCAACGCAATCCCGATATACTTCTACGCACGCATACTTCCTCAGCCCAGGTAAGGGTAATGGAAAAAACCGACCCGCCTATCCGTACCATCTCTCCGGGCAGGGTATTCCGGAATGAAGCCATCAGTGCCAGGGCTCATTGCATTTTTCACCAGGTAGAAGGATTGTATATTGATAAAAATGTATCATTTGCAGATTTGAAACAAACCCTTCTGTATTTTGCCAAGGAAATGTTTGGAAAGGAAACAGAAATCCGTTTTCGCCCTTCATTTTTTCCTTTTACCGAACCTTCGGCTGAAATGGACGTTTCCTGTACGCTTTGCGGAGGCGAAGGATGTAAAATATGTAAATACACAGGGTTTCTTGAAATTTTGGGCTGCGGTATGGTAGATCCCAATGTTCTGGAAAGTTCAGACATTGACAGCACAAAATATACAGGATTTGCATTTGGTATGGGGATAGAAAGAATTGCCCAGCTAAAATTCAATGTAAACGACCTAAGGCTATATTTTGAGAACGATATACGCTTTTTGGAACAGTTTAAAGCAAAGTTGTAATTTTATGGTATTTTCAGACCTCAACAAAATTGAATGAATAATTAGACATGTTTATAATTTTCTGATAATAAAGTATTAATAAGCATTAATTTTTAAAATCTAATTTTATAAAATGATATATCTACTAATAGAGTGCAAATTTTGATAGATTTAACAAATCAATCTTTTATGTATGATATATTTCATTGTAATTAATAATCTATATGCAAATATTGCATTATATAAAACTAAAATTAAATGTCCAATTATTGAATTAAAGTCTATTTATCAACTATTTAACTATTATTTAAAGTTATAAAAACTGAGATCTGATTTTATTGTAGGTAGAGACATCCCGCGGGATGTCTCTACCTACAATAAAATACAAAATTAATTTTCAATAGTTTTCCCGTTAACCCGTATTTCAGTAGTCAGATCAATGGCTTTTTTATAAACAGCACTTACTCCGCAATATCTTTCTTCTGAGAGATTAACCGCCTTCTTCAGTTTATCCACAGGCAGATCATTTCCTTTAAAATGATAGATTACATGCATTTTATAATAATGTTTGGGATGTTCCTCTGTCTGGTCGGCCTGAACTTCTACATCAAAATCATCCAATTCGACACGCATTTTTCCAAGAATACTGATAACATCCAACCCTGTACAACCGGCTAGTGAGACCAGCATTAAGGGCTTAGGGGAGGGGCCTTTGTCTTCACCTCCCACTTTAGGTGAGGCATCTATTGTAATTTTATGACCGTTGATTTCGGTCTCAAACTGCATCTTTTTTACATGAGATAAAGTGATTGATGTGTCCATATCGCATTATTTTAGACATTTAAGAGTATATACAACAAAAATATATTAATTTTGTTGAAATAGTACAGTTTCAATTCATCTGAATCTATCAATAAATCTATATATGTTCATTTTAATGGAATTTAAACCTGCTTGACAATATGGACTGCATTAATAGTAATGATACAGTATTCAAACATCTTAGCGACGAACAAAGGAAGATGCTGAATGAAAACAAATCCTGTAAAAACTATAAAAAAGGATCGGATATTTACCAGGAAGGCAGCCGAACAAATGGTTTATATTGTATCAACGAGGGAATTGTAAAAATCTATAAAACCGGCATTGATGGAAGGGAACAAATTATATATTTTGCACAGGCCGGTGATATTATTGGCTACCGCTCCATTTTAAGCGGTGAGCTTGCCTGTTCTTCGGCAGAAACCATTCAGGAAAGTACGCTTTGCTTTATTCCGGGTGATTTGATTATATCCATTATACGAAATAATGGTGATTTTGCTATGGACGTTTTGCAACAAAGCTGCAAGGAACTTGGTGAAGCCAATTCCTATATCACTGATATTGCACAAAAAACAGTAAGAGAAAGGTTGGCAGAGGTTCTGATCAAATTAAAAGATAACTTTGGACTGGATGATAACAATGAATTACAAATTTCTTTAACCCGTGAAGAAATGGCCAATATTGTAGGAACTGCCACTGAATCGGTTATCCGTTTGCTGTCGGAGTTCAAACAGGATCGACTCATTGATCTGAAAGGAAGAAAAATACGATTGCTTGATATCAAGAAACTCGAGAAAATCTCCAATGCTTTTGGATAATACCTATAACTGGCTAAAAGCGGAAATGTGTTTTAAGTATTAAAAAATCCGCTTCTGCCCGTTTTCCTTATTGTATTCCCTGTTTAAGTGCTTATATCCTAAAAAAGTGACTTCCCTTCCCCGCTGAGTTCGTTGCAGGTAGCCTTCTTTTATAAGAAAAGGTTCATAAACTTCTTCCAGGGTTCCACTATCATCACCAACAGCCGTAGCGATGGTAGTAATACCAACCGGCCCTCCGCTAAATTTATCGATAATGGTGGACAGGATTTTATTGTCCATCTCATCCAGCCCGTGTTTATCAATGTTCAAAGCTTCCAGGGCATATTTGGCAATATCCATATCAATATATCCTTTTCCTTTAACCTGTGCAAAATCTCTTACACGTCGCAACAAGGCATTGGCTATACGGGGAGTTCCTCTGCTTCTTGAAGCAATTTCCTCAGCGGCGTCATCATGAATGGTTATATTGAGAATTTTTGCAGACCGGAGAATAATGTTCTTAAGCACGGTATAATCATAATATTCCAGATTGGCTCTAATACCAAACCGGGCACGCAGGGGACTGGTCAAAAGACCGGACCGGGTAGTGGCTCCAATAAGTGTAAACTCATTAACCTGGAGCTGTACGGACCGCGCGCTGGGCCCCTTATCAATAACAATATCAATATGAAAATCTTCCATTGCAGAATAAAGATATTCTTCTACTATAGGGCTGAGACGATGTATTTCATCAATGAAAAGCACATCCCCTTTTTCAAGATTGGTCAACAGCCCGGCCAGATCTCCGGGTTTGTCCAATACTGGGCCGGAAGTGAGTTTTAGGTTGGAACTCATCTCGTAAGCAATAATATTGGCCAGTGTAGTTTTTCCCAAACCCGGAGGCCCGTGTAAAAGCACATGGTCTAAAGCATCATTCCGCATTCTTGCTGCTTCAACAAAAACTTTCAGATTCTCCACTACTTTGCCCTGACCCTGGAATTCATCAAAATAAGAAGGACGGAGTTTTTGTTCAAACTCTGCTTCTTTCTTACTTGATCCTTCTTCACGGATGTTAAATTCTTCATCCATAATAAAAATATTTTAAAGGCCCAATTCTCTCGATATTTCAAGCATCTTGTCAATTGGCTTTCTGGCAAGTTCAATGGTTTCCCGGTCTAGCTCAACAGTAGGCTCTTCATATTTCAAACTGTTGTAAATTTTATTCATGGTGATCATTTTCATAAAATAACAGTCGCTGCAGCCGCATGTGGAATCTTTTGGAGGAGCTACAATAAAGTATTTATCCGGATTCTGCTTTTTCATCTGATGAATAATCCCAGATTCGGTGGCTACAATAAATTGTTTGGCATTGTCTTGTTTTGCAAATTTCAACAAGGACGATGTGGACCCAATATGATCGGCCATAATCTGAATGGGTTTTTCACATTCAGGATGGGCAATGAGTTTTGCATCCGGATACTCCTTTTTAAGCTCTACAATTCGCTGGGTTGAAAATTCTTCATGAACATGACAGGCACCTGGATAAACGACCATATCCTCCCTTCCGGAAATCCGTTTGATATAATTCCCGAGATTTTGATCTGGAGCAAAAAGAATTTTTTCCGTTTTTGGAAGATAATTTACAATATGCAATGCATTGGTTGAAGTGCAGCATATATCCGTCATGGTTTTTATTTCAGCCGTTGTATTCACATAAGAGATAACCGTATAACCGGGATACTGATCCTTAAATTCTTTGAATTTATCAGGCGGACATGACTCAGCCAGAGAACACCCTGCATTGAGATCCGGTATGATCACCTGTTTTTCCGGGCTTAATATTTTAGCAGTTTCAGCCATAAAATGTACACCCGCAAAGATAATCATATCAGCATCTGTTTCTGCAGCAACCTGAGAAAGTTTCAAACTGTCACCCAAATAATCTGCGATATCCTGTATATCGCTGGTTTGATAATAATGACCGAGTAAAACGGCATTTTTTTCTTTTTTCATCCGTTCTATTTCACCGACCACATCTATATTGGGATCTACCGGTTTGTCTATGAACCCTTTTTCTTTTATGTTGAGATTGTTAACATCCATATTATTATTATATTTTTTATTTTAAACCCTAATGATGATAAATATGTCCGGTTAATATTGTTTGTTTTTTTCTTGAAGATTTCTTTGAAATGTAAAAATTAAAATTCAATTCATATTGAATTAACAAGCATTTTAAATTTTCACTCCTGACATAAAAAACAATAGCCAACTTATAAACAAATGGTGAATAACCTTCAGGTTGATAAAATACGGTTTTATTATATAAACATCTTTGTTCAAAGAGGTGTTTATTATATATTGGTTAAATCTAAAAAATATTTTTTTCCATTTGAAAAATTTTTTTATGTAGACACAGAATCTATATATCCAAAACAAAATAATTAACAAAAATACCACAAAAGTTAACATCAATTTTAACAGGTGCGGTTAATAAAAACGTCGGGTTGTAAGGAAATAGTTGATTAATTATCAATAAAATAAACTTTCATTCATTTTTAGTCCGAATATATAGGTAGTTTGGATATTTTTGGATAATTTTGCACGAAATAATTATTATAAAATGTTGAGAATACAATCGATAGGCATTGCCAGCGATCATGCGGGTTATTACTTAAAGCAGAAACTTAAGCTTTATCTTGAAACTAAAGGTTACAATCTACGGGATTTTGGGAGCCATTCACCTGAAAGTTCCGATTATCCGGATTTTGCGCATTCTCTTGCAAGTGCCGTTGAAAAAGGAAAATTTGATGTGGGCATTACCTTATGCGGGAGTGGTAATGGAATCAGTATGACTGCCAATAAACACGAAGGAATCCGTTCCGCTATTTGCTGGGATCCTGAAGTGGCAGAATTGGCAAAGACACATAATAATGCCAACATTTGTGCATTACCGGCACGGTTTGTTGATTATGATCAGGCCGTTGAAATTGTGGAAACATTTTTGAATGCTCAATTTGAAGGCGGTGGAAGGCATGAGCGTAGAATAGAGAAAATTCCCATAAAAAAATAGATTATATGTCCATTTTGTCCAATACCTGTAAATATGCCATACGTGCTACCATTTATCTGGCACTCAAAGAAGATAAAGACCAAAAAATCGGTATAAAGAAAATCGCTGAAGACCTTGACATTCCAACACCGTTCCTGGGCAAGATTCTTCAAAACCTGGTAAAACACAAGGTATTATCCTCCACCAAGGGCCCTCATGGAGGATTCGGGCTTGAGAAGGATCCCGCGGACATATCACTTTTAGAGATTATTGATATTATAGACGGACTGGATATGTTCTATGAATGTTTAATAGGTCTTCCTACCTGCAGGGATCACGATCCGAATTTTGTGCCTTGTCCCATTAATAAAAAGTTTCGCCCCATCAGCAAGCAATTGTATGAATTGTTTCAAAATGAAACCATTTCCAATTTAAAGGAAGAGATTGAAAATTCGGATGGGGAAATTGGAATTTAATTCCCATGATCCGGTTTATGGAACTTAGAATATATTAACAAAGGGCCGGATTTTCCGGGTTACATCAATACGTTTTTTTCAAAGAATAATAAAGAAAAGCAGAGAAGAACGCCAGTCCTGTTCCGATTAGATTTGCAAGAAAATCGCCGGGTTCTGACTGTCTGTCTTGCGTAAGAAGGTATTGTAAAAACTCCATAAGCAATCCGTAGCTAACCGGAGCCAGAACCACTACAACATAAACTTTCCAGTTGTTAAAGATTCCCGTTTTTTTTACCATTCCATAAACAAGACTTAAGGTTAAGAGAAAATACATGATGGCATGCATCAGCTTGTCCGAATTATCAAAACGGAAAATCTGTAATTCCTGGGCTGTGTCTCCCGAGCTTAGACTTCCATAAGTGATGGCTATCAATATTATAAGGAAAAAGAGGAATGGTTTGATTGTGTCTTGCATTGATCCTTTAAATTCTACACAAAATTAATGCATCGTTTTTAACTAATTGTTTTTTTTGCCCGAATTATTCAAGAATAATTCTGACGCTATTGAAAAACCTGGCTTTTTGCTTCAATAAATTTCGCAAAAATTCGGTTTTTCTAATGCGGGGTTACCTTGCTCCGCACGCTGTCGCTGAAGCTTTAGCGTAAGCAACCGAAGCTTCGCGAAGGCGAGCCTGGATCCTACCCGCAAACCATCGCGCATCCATAAACTTCACTACGTTCGTTTATGAATGATCCAGGTTAGTAGAATAAAAATAAAAAGATTTATAACATTTGTTGATAAAATGACATTTGAATTTATATTCAGTAAACTACAATGTTAATTTTGTGTTTATTGTGTGTTGAAATTTTGTTCAATTCGTAATGTTTCACGTGGAACAAAACGCCAATATTGGTTGAATCTTATTTTAACCCGAATAATTCAAGAATTATTCCTGTCTCCGACAGCGACTAAGGTGAACTTAAATTTTTTTCATATTTGTAAAAATTTATGAATAATGCAGGTTAAAATAGAAAAAGATGGGCGGAATATATATTCATATCCCTTATTGCAAAACCAAATGCCCTTATTGTGATTTTTTTTCTGTAACCGGCAAACCCAACAAAAGTAGCTTTCTCAATGCACTTTTGGAAGAAATTCATCTTCAGAAGGACTTTTTAGGAAACCGTAAGATTCAAACCCTTTATTTCGGTGGGGGTACCCCTTCCGTTTTGGCTTCTGAAGATCTGGAATGCATTTTTGAGCGCCTAAACGCTACCTTTGGTATAGATGAAGAGGCTGAGATCACCGTTGAATGCAATCCCGATGATGTTTCCGTGGATTTTTTCAGTGAATTAAAATCTATCGGATTCAATCGTTTGAGCCTGGGTGTGCAAAGTTTTCATGAGGAGGATATTAAATTTCTGGGCCGGAGGCATACTGTCCGGCAGAATTACCTGGCTATTGAATGGGCCCAGCAGACAGGCTTTAAAAACATAAGCATTGATCTCATTTATGGTTTGCCCGGTTCTACATCAAACAGATGGAAACAAACCCTGGAAACGGCTTTTGATTTCCCCTTCAAGCATTTGTCTGCCTATCATCTCACCATTGAGCCCGGAACGCATTTCGGTGAGTTGTTCAAAAAAGGTGAACTGAGTGAAATATCGGAAGAAGATAGCCTGGAACAGTTTCGCATCCTGATGGAGTATTCCAAAAATATGGGTTTTGAGCATTACGAGCTTTCCAGTTTTGCTTTACCGGGTTATTATTCCAGGCACAATACAGGTTACTGGTGGCAGAAACCCTATCTGGGGCTTGGTCCTTCGGCCCATTCCTACAACGGCGAAATGAGACAGTGGAATGTTGCCCATATCAATACTTATATTCATTCCGTATTAAACGGAAAGATCCCCTGTGAAAAGGAATTTTTAACCATGCAGGATCGTTTCAATGAATATCTGATCACGCGGCTAAGGACCCAATGGGGTGTAGACCTGGCTACAATCGAGGGGAAGTTCGGACGCGGCTACAAAGATCATTTTTTAACAGCAGCCCGCTCTTTTCTGGATCAACAGTATCTGGAACGCAACGGCAATATTGTAGCACTAACCAACAAGGGCAAGTTTATATCCGATGCCATCATCAGGGAAGTTATTTGGAGCAGGGGATAAATATGGCATAGAGCTTAGGGCATAGAGTGCGGGGTATAGGGCTGGAATTAATTGGTTGGGGGGGATGATTGAATGATTGGGTGATTGGGTGATTGAATGATTGATTGAGTGATTGGGTGATTGGGTGATTGGCGAAGAGCACTGGTACAGAGCATAGAGCTCAGAGCAATTTGTCCCGCGTGCCGAGTCCCTGCCCCGCAGAAGCAAAGCGGAGGCGGGGTCGGGTTACCAGTAGCCAGGGTTGTTGTTTGTAGCTGTATTTCACCCCATCGCCCTCTCGCTTAAGTCGCCCCCTCGTTCTTTAAGGCTGAGGCTTTAAGGGCAGAAAGTCCTAAGGGTAGTATTTGAATCGATCACAATATTCAGAAGTTCTTAATCGCGCCTTCGTGCGCTCGTTTTGTCATGCCGTCGTTCTTTCGTCCCCTCGCTTAAGTCGCTTCGGTCATTCTTTCGTGCAGTCGTGCACTCGTGCCAGTCGTATCCTCGTGTTGTCGTGTAGTCGTGCGCTCGTGCACTCGTGCCAGTCGTTCTTTTTTGAACCACATAGGAAGAAAACATAGAAAGGACGCAGCTTACGGAAAACCTTATTTTGTGTCCATCACCTTAGTAGGCATGAAATTCACCCTCCTTTGCTGACCTTATTACCTTATTGCCGTCGTTAGGCCGCCTTCGTTTTGCAAAGCAGTTGTCCATTCTTCGCTCTTTGTTCAGACTCCCCATCGCATTGTCGTTTTTTCGTGCCAACGTTCAGTCGTGAAAAGAATTGCTAATTTGGACAAGCCAAAACGGAAACCCATTAAATTCCTTGAAAGCATCCTGTTTGGTTTTGGCTTGTTCAAATTAGAGCACATAGGGAATATGATGCCGGCCCTACAGGCCTGGGATCAATGCCACCTATTCATGCGATGGTGATGCCTATTTTTATAACTTTGCCCTCTTATGGATGCAATGAAATTTTTCAAGAGCCAAAATATGGTGAGATGTTCAATCGTCCTTGTTTTGCTGCTATTGACTTCTTGCAGTGTTCAGAAACAAGAACAAGAAAAAGAAAAAGAAGTACATTGTTCCCGGATCATACCGGAAGATTTTTATGTACGTATGGAAAGCAATCCGGATGTACTGGTGTTGGATACACGTGTGCGGAGCGAATACGCAAAGGAGAGAATACCCGGTGCCCGCTTCGCAGGTAAGCCTGAAGAACTGGATCAGTTGGTAGATACTCTGGATAAGGGCAAGCCCCTTTTCATTTATTGTGAATATGGGGACCGCACGGATACAGTTTGTTGGATTCTAAAAAACGAAAAGCACTTCAGGAATGTTTATATCCTGAAAGGAGGATATGAATTGTGGAAAAAAGTAAACTTGCCTGTTGATAAAAGCCGCAGGGAGGAGTTTTAATCTACTCCGCAGAACGGTTATTTTTTCTTTTTTTACTTTTGATTTTTACTTTCTCTTTTTCGTCCTGTTCTTTGGTTCTCCCGGTTTCTTTCCTGTATCTTTCCAATAGAGCTTCCTTTTTGTCTATTTCTTTATTTTTCTGCTGTATGATCTTCGACTGTTTGGTGATGGAAGGGAGAGAAAAAATAAATCCCAGGATCACTCCAATAATGATCGTTACCAGGAGAATCAAGGATAAAGAGCCTTTTACCGGTTCTCCGAAGAAAAAGTGGATGGAAACCATTTCATCGTTCTGCAGAGCAAACACTGTGAGAATTAAGGCGGCAAGTAACCCTATGATTAATGACCTTTGCATAGCTATTTGTTTTTGTTTGTGTAAATATAATCAAAAAATCCGGCATATAAAACATTTTTACCGGGTTATTGATATTTCCGGGAATTTTGGTTTTCTTCCAGTATCCCGCTGTTTTTCTCACGGAAGCTATCCTGCGGGGATAGCTTTTGGGGTGGATTTGAGATTTCAAACAGTAAAATCTTCATATAATAAATCAAAAAAAGGAATAAAGTGAATTTGTGTTTTGTTTACTTTTTTGGTGAAGCGGCCGGTTAAATTGATGATATAAGCAATCTGAGGCTGATATTTATCGATAAAACTCATAAAAGACCTTCCCGGCGTATTTTTGGTAAGATGGGCATATTTTACCTCTATTGGAATGATGGCTGAACCTTTTTTTATAACAAAGTCCACTTCTGCCATATCTGTAGTACGCCAATAATGGAGAGGGAAGGGTGTATTTCTGATGCGTTCATATAGAATAGAAAATATGAAATTCTCAAAAATTTGACCTGAAAGGGGCTGTGGAATTTTGTCTCCAAAGACCCCAAAAGCAAAATTTTTCATACCAATATCAAAAAAATATACCATAGGGGATTTTGATATTTCTTTCCTTTTGTTTTTGTAAAAGGGGGTGAGGCTTTTTACGATGAAGGTATGTTCAGCGTACCACAGGTACTTTTTCAGTGTGGGGACGGATAATGCGGTGTCACCGGCACACGTGGAGTAATTGATTCGTGTCCCTGCGGTATGGGATAACCATTCGATTAGTTTGACGCAATTTTCCGGTCTGTCTAAGTTTAGCAAATAAGATAAATCTTTTTGGACATAGCTGCTGAATATTTCATTCATGATTAGGACCTTTTCATTCCACATATCTGAAATCTTTTTCAAAGTCCAGATTGAAAAAAAGGGTTTGCCTTCCTTCTCTATGAAGCTTTGCCAGTAGCATTTTCAATATGGTAGTTTTTCCAATCTGTCTTGCACCAGTTATTAATGTTATCTCAGGCCGTTCCAGATGATCCTCGATCTGGCTGATAATGTTTCTTTGTATAAGCATTGTTATAAAATTATCGGGTAAATTGCAAACCAATTTGTCTTGATCACAAAATTCAAAAGTTGGACAAGAGAGCTTAGGGGGGAAGAAGTTTTAGGTTTTAGGTTGAGCGCATAGAGATCAAAGCATGGGGCAAGGTGTAAAGCGTTTTATGTTTCAGGTCTCATGTTTGAGGTTGCTAAGAGCAAAGAGCGCAGAGCTTAGGACGAAGAGGTGAAAGTCTCGCGTCCCGTGTCCCGGGTTGGCTGAAGCTATAGTTGTTGTATGTAGTTTTGATGATGCCATAGTAAAAGTACTAAAATTTGGAGGTAAAGGCAAGGTTTATTGAGGCTGAGGCTAAGGCGAAGGCTAAGGGCAGAAAATTCTGA
>JAGXLC010000026.1:0-3721 GCA_018334875.1 Bacteroidales bacterium
CCACCCGTCCGACCGGGTAGATATAGCTAATCCATTAGATTATATGAGTTTAGCACCTTGAATTTTCTTTCACCGTGTGGACCCCGTAATCGGTCAGACGGGGTGGCAGATGCATCTGTTATGCCGGTGATTCGAAAGATTGTCAGATGGGCCTGGCACCCGGTCTGATCCCTCCGAAAATAATTATTCTTCTGCTGCCTCCCTTCCCGTAGGGACGCACGGCCGTGCGTCCCTACGGGAAGGGTTTAGGTGCCTTGAATTTATTTATTCTTAGCCCGTTCCCGCGCAAACAGAGGGATCGGACCGGTGGGTTGTGGCATGAGGAGAGCGGATATGCAGGGTGTTTAGGGTGAAATGGTGGCTTTTAGCGTTATGTAGATGCTTAGGGGGGTGGCTCTTAGCCTCAGTTATTGCCTATCCACTATGTTTGGTACCATCTTCCACCCGTCCGACCGTTTAGCTGTATGCGCCGTGCGGGGTTTTCGGAGACGCGTTCTCACTGTGTCCGGCTCCTGACGGACTGTGTCCGGCCACTGCCGGACTGTGTCCGGCTCCTGACGGATCCCCCGTTACAAATTTTGCTAAAGCCGACCACCGTTGGCACTGGAAGCCCATCCGCATGGCGTATTACAGCCTGTTACCGCACGTATTATTTTTCTTCGTCTATAATTCTTTTTATTTCTTTGATGTTAGCAGGTAGGTTCTTTTTGACAATCTCCCATATCATCTCGTAATCAATACCAAAATATTCATGGGATACAACATTTCTTAATCCATACATTTTACGCCAAGGCATCTCTGGGTGTCTGTCTTTAACTTCATCAGGTAAGTTGTTGGTAGCTTCTCCTATTATTTCGAAATTCCTTACTACCGCATCAACAACCATGTTATTTTCCTTAAATTCCTCAAAATCTCTATTCCCAATATATTCAATAATCCGATTCATAGAAATCAAAATATCCTCAAGGTATATCTGATAATTTCGGTTGTTCTTTTTCATACATATCGGGTTTGGTCAAGAATGCTATCTCTTAATTGTTTTCTTAATGCTTTTGTTGAGACTAAATCCACTTTAACGCCTAGTTCTTTTTCTAATAAGTCGTTTAAATCAAAAAAATCCCACCCAATCGGTTTACTAAATTCTACAAGAATATCTATATCCGACTCCTCAGTCTGCTCATTCCTTGAAAATGAACCGAAATACCCAATTCTAGAGACATTATATTTTCTAGACAAATATGGTTTTAATTTTTGTAATTTTTTCTCTATGTAGCTTCTAGTTACCATATCACAAATATAAATATTTCTATTGGAAATTACCTCGTATCTTTTTCAATATGGGCGGTAACGTGTAGATATAGCTCAGCCCTTAGATTGTCTGAAGTTAGCACCTTGGATCTTATTTTACCGTGTGGACCGGATGATCGGTCAGACGGGGTGTCTGAAGTCTCTGTTATGCTGTTGATACGAAAGGTGGTCAGATGGGCCTGGCACCCGGTCTGATCCCTCCCAAAATAATTATTCTTCTGCTGCCTCCCTTCCCGTGGGGACGCACGGCCGTGCGTCCCTACGGGAAGGGTTTAGGTGCCTTGAATTTATTTATTCTTAGCCCGTTCCCTCGCAAGCAGCGGGATCGGACCGGTTTGTTGGGGCAGAAAAAGAGTATATATGCAGGGTGTTTAGGGTGAAATGGTGGCTTTAGCGTTATGTAGTTGCTTAGGGGGTTGCTCTTAGCCTCAGTTATTGCCGATCCGCCATGCCTGGTGCCCTCTTCCACCCGTCCGACCGTGTAGTTATAGCTAAGCCGTTAGATTGTCTGATGTTTGTACCTTGAGTCTTTTTTTACCGTGTGGATCCTATAATCGGTCAGACGGGGTGGCAGATGCTAATCTTATGCTGTTGATTCGAAAGGTGCATAGATGGGCCTGGCACCCGGTCTGACCGCTTTTTTTTGCGGTCGGACCGGTGAAGTATGGGCACGGGAAGAGTGTGTATGCAGGCCGCTTAGGATGAAATGGTTGCCTTTAGTCTCTTTTGTTGTCTGCCCCCCATGTCTGGTGCCATTTTCCACCCGTCCGACCGGGGTAGATATATCTAATCCATTAGATTGTCTAATGTTTTCACCTTGAATTTTGTTTATCCGTGTGGACCCCATAATCGGTCAGACGGGTTTAGCAGACGATTTTGTTTTTATAATGCAAAAGACTGATTTAAAATATATCTATCCCATCCACATCCACAAACACATAGGATTGTTTATAGAAATCTTCAAAATCAATCGGTAGTACTTCTTTTGCCAGTTCAATATTGCAAAGGCTGTTCCTGCGGTTATAGAAGAACTCCCTGAAAGAAGAGTAGGGCCAGTCTTCCAGTTTGCTAACCAAACCTGCTTTTAAAGGATTCTGGTGAATGTATTGGAAACAGATAAAAGCATATTGTGGATGAAATTGATTACAGGGTTGCGGATCGGATAAATTCTTTATTTTTGTTTTTTGGCGGAATAGAGAACCCTTCCAGTTGTATCTATTATTGATCGCCTGGGTATAGGAGCTTTGTAATGTACCCAATTTCCGGGTAAGCATTTGCATTTTGAAGTCTTCTTTCTGACTGAAGCGTGAGGTGATGGTTTCTACAGATTTTTCGTTGGCCTGGATCATAAGATGAAAATGGTTGGGCATAAGGCAATAGGCTAAAATTTCACTGACAGGCCGAATTAAAGTTTTTATCTTTTTAAGGAAAAAAGTGTAGTGCTCGTCTTTGAAAAAGAGTGAATCTTTATGGTTGCCCATGTTGTAAATGTGGTATATATGACCTTTCTCGAAGTACATTTTTTAGATTTTTTGCAAGATAGGGATTTTGGATGTAAAAGTCAAGGTTTGTTAACCCGATTCCCCTCTTTATGCGTGATCTGAGGTGGATGCCAGAGGCTACTTTAATTATTCGGATTTTCAAATCGGTCAGACGGGCCTGGCACCCGGTCTGACCGCTTTTTTTTGCGGTCGGACCGGTGAAGTATGGGCACGGGAAGAGTGTATATGCAGGCCGCTTAGGGTGAAATGGTGGCTTTAGCCTCTGTTGTTGCCTGCCCACCATGCCTGGTGCCCTCCTCCACCCGTCCGACCGTGTAGTTATAGCTAAGCCGTTAGATTGTCTGATGTTTGTACCTTGAGTCTTTTTTTACCGTGTGGACCCCATAATCGGTCAGACGGGGTGGCAGATGCTAATCTTATGCTGTTGATTCGAAAGGTGCATAGATGGGCCTGGCACCCGGTCTGATCCGGCTCTTTGACGGGATCGGACCGGTGGATTGGGGCAAAAGAAGAGCGTCTAAGCAGGGTATTTAGGATGAAATGTTGGCTTTGGCATTATGTGTTTGCTTTGGGGGTTGTTTTTAGCCTCTTTTGTTGCTGACCCGCCATGATCGGTGCCATCTTCCACCCGTCCGACCGTGTAGATATAGCTAATTCATTAGATTGTCTGAGTTTAGCACCTTGAATTTTGTTTATCCGTGTGGACCCCGTAATCGGTCAGACGGGGTGCCTGATGCCTCTGTCATGCCGGTGATTTGAAAGGCGGTCAGACGGATGCGCTTTTGGTATTTTTTTCATCTAATATATGGCTCTTTTTGTCAAATTCATTGTTCCGTCTGTCAAAAAGTGACCGGATTTTTTGTATGTGCTGTATTTTGGTGTGGTATCTCCCTGCACTGGCGTTTTTTCGG
>JAGXLC010000026.1:4294-23749 GCA_018334875.1 Bacteroidales bacterium
TTGAACATGCAGTAGATACACCCGATATAGGATCCCCTGACCTGGAATATTATGATGTAAATGGGTATGTTACCAACGGGGAGTTTGATCCTTCTGCTGTTCCGGGTACCGGTACATACGAAATTTTTGTGAACGACACCATATACAAAAACGGTACAGCATTTATCGGCAGGGACACAACAACAGTTGAGATCACCTATGCTCTCAATGCGTATGACTTAATGCAAGATACCTCTTATTGTGAAGATGAAGCAAATCCTGGTGTAAAGTTATGGATAGAAGGAGATGATGGTGCGAACTATGTACTGGAAAAAAACGGTACACCCATAGATACTGTACTAGGCAACGGGTCAGGGAAAGTTGAATTTCCGGGACCCTATACAAAAGGAGACTACACGGCTTATGCCTTTAATAGTGGATGCCAACAATACATGAACAATACGGTCACCGTCTCGGAGATCACCACCGTAATGTCCGACATTATCTATTATACCTCAGATACTTCCTTTTGTCCCGGTGGTTCTGGAGTTGAACTCGGACTGGACACTTCCATGCTGGGGGTAGATTATGATCTTTACAGGGAAGGCAATTATATTACTACCGCAACGGGTGATGGTAACAGCATTTCTTTCGGATCCCAGACCGACTCTTCAGGATATTACAAGGTAAGAGCTTATAATGGTTCATGCGAAGTTTATCTTGACGATTCCATCAAGGTGTATAAAAAAGAATCCCCTGTAGCGTATGATCTGGAAGGCGACACTACGGTATGCATAGGAGGTTCGGGCACTTTTTATCTGCCCGATTCCGATCCCGATGTGGTGTATGAATTATTTGATAAAAATTCTCCGGGAAGTCCATATATGACCAGGGCTGGTACAGGAGATTCTGTGTTTTTTTCTGTATCAGACACGGGAACTTATTATGCCATTGGCGAACATAACACAACAGCCTGCAGAACTCCTATGAACAACGAAGTAACTCTGGATTATTATACTGAGTTTAACGTGAATGTTTCTAAAGGAGATACAGCCATTTGTCCGGGGGAATCAACGGAAATTGCCGTGAGTAATGGCACAAAATGGGAATGGAGCCCTTCCGGCTCTCTGAACGATACTACAATTTCAAATCCTACTGCCTCACCTTCATCTACAGAGACTTATAATGTGACAGTTACCAATGTTAATGGTTGTAAGGACGATACAAGTATCACAGTGACAGTCAACAGTCTTCCCAGTGCCAATGCGGGCTCGGACCGTTCAATATGCAATGGAGACAGCACCTTGTTAAGTGCCAATTATAACTCTTCTTATTCTTATTCATGGAGCCCGAAAAGTACTTTAGCTTATCCCGACAGTTCGGAAACTAAGGCCGGCCCCACCACAAACACCACCTATGAACTTACGGTTACTGATGGAAATGGATGTGTGAATAAAGATGAAGTTCAGGTTACCATTGATTCCGTTCCTGCGCCAGCAGTGAATGATGAAATAATTTGCCCGGGTGATTCAGCAACCCTTACGGCGACGGACGGGGATACTTTTAGCTGGTCACCGGGAGGAGATACAGGCCCTTCGATTACAAAGAGCCCTGATGATACTACCACGTACCAGGTAACAGCTGAGTATACCAACGGCTGTTCTGCCAGAGCTTCAGGAACTATCTTTGTCAGAGAGGCTCCGACGGCTTCACTTGACGTGGACAATTCCTTCTATATCTGTGCTGGTTGCGATACCACTATAACAGCTTCGGCAACAGGTGGTTCAACTCCCTACGATTATCTTTGGAGCAATGGTGAAGATACTTCCACGGTTACCTTAAGTACCACTAAAGATACCTCCTATCAGGTGACTGTCACCGACAGCATGACCTGCCAGGACAGTACCACCGTGACTATGTATGTGAATCCGACTATTCTGGTTGATTCAAACTATTGTGCCAGCCGGGACAGTTTTCAGCTTACCGTGGACAAAGGTTCAAGCATACCTGACGGCGAATTCATCGTTTTTAAAGGCTCGGATACGCTATACAGCGCTACGGAAGGTACTTCGGAAGCGGTTTTTGATCCTTCTTCCCAGGGAGCGGGCGACTATGGTATAAAATATCTGGTAAGTGACGCCATAACCTCATATGAAGATTCCGTAGGATTTACCGTTCATGAGTTGCCCGATGCAAGCTTTACACTGGATGGCGTCATCAACACCACTGATGATATCAGCTATTGCCAGAACCGCGATACAGTTACCTTAGAGGGTGTTAATAAGCCAGGAACTTTTACTTCAGACACGGGAATCGGAGTGATTGGCAACAAGCTGATCCCTGAAGATCTGTCTACCGGAGATTATGTAGTAAAATATACTTATACCGATTCGAATGCCTGCAGCAATACCGACACTGCCGATGTTACCATCAAGAAGGTTCCGGATGTAACCATTTCCGGTCTGGACTCAGCTTATTGCAACAGCAACGGTGAAGTGACAATTACCGGCAACCCGTTGAACGGAACCTATACCGATCCTTGGGGTGATCCGGATATTTTTGAAGATCAGGGAGATGGCAACGCCATTTTCGATCCTTCAGACGTTCCGGTAGAAGGCAAATATACTATTGGTTACAAGGCTACCGGCTCGAACGGTTGTACCGATTCCACCCGGCAGAAAGTAAAAGTGAATTTTGTACCCTCTGCTTCCTTTACCGGTTTGCCCGATTCCATCTGTGAGAATGCAGATTCTGTCACCTTAACCGGCAGTCCTGCCGATTCGGGTGGTGTTTATAACGGTCCTGGGATCAATGATCATGAAGATGGTACGGCTGTGTTTGACCCTTCAGGTCTTTCTGCAGGGCATCATGATATTATATATGAATATACCGATTCGGTCACTGGTTGTGTCAACAGCGATACCCAAAGCGTAAAAGTTCTGGATGCACCCAATCAATTTACTTTATCCGGCGGAGGTTTTTACTGTGAAGGAACACTTGGAAACAAACTTGAACTGAGTGGAAGTGAAGCTGGAACACAGTATCAGCTAATCAGAAACCAGACCACTCTGATGGAGGATACAATGCGCACCTCCTCTGGAAATTTTGATTTCGATGGATATTACAAGGAAGGCGAATATTCGGTGTATGCCATTGCTCCCAACGGATGTGCTGATTCAATGCAGAACACGCAGACCATAACCCTCAAAGAACTTCCTGACGACGCTCAGCCCATCAGCGGTGATGATACGGTAGCAGTAGGGGATACAGGTTCCTATACGGTACCTCCCATTGCCAATACCAATACTTATAACTGGCTGCTGCCCTCAGGTGCATCCGTAGTTTCCGGCAGCGGTACCTCTTCAATTGACGTATCATTCTCCTCGACGCCAACGGGATATGATTCTGTAGCGGTTTACGGCAGCAATTCCTGCGGAGAAGGTGATACAGCTTATTTCAAGGTATATATTCAGCACCTTCCTGATACGGCTGGCCCAATATCCGGAAGCACCTCACTTTGCGAAGGCGATCAGGGGGTAACCTATTCCATACCTTCCCTGAGCCATGCCGAATATTATGAATGGACAATGCCTTCCGGTTTCAATATAGTCAATGGAGACAGCACCACCAATATTGAAGTGGATATCGACAGTACCACGGTGAACGGATATGTTATTGTAAGGGGTGTCAATGCTTCAGGTGCCGGAGAGCCCGATTCTCTCTATGTGAATGTTCATGCGATCCCGGATATTTCTATCACCAAAACCAGAGACCTGGATTGTAAGACAGACTCTGTGTTGCTGAGCGGCAGCAGTTTCCCGGAAGGAGACAGCTACACCTGGACCGGTGGAGGCAGAACAGTAACCAACGATTCGATTTATGCCAAACAATCCGGTGAATATACACTAACCGTTTCAGCCAGTGGCTGCAGCAACAGCAGGAAAACCACGGTAGAAAAAAACACAACGCCACCTGATTTAACCGTAACCGAACCCGATACACTAACGTGCGACAATCCCTCTATTAACCTGGAAGCTGTAACTTCAGCCGACACAGTAGTCTGGACGGCTTCTTCCGGCGGACATATCGTTTCGGGCGACTCAACCCGACAGCCTGAGGTTAATGCGGAAGGCAACTATACAGTGAAGGTGATTGATGCCAACAATGGATGCTATACAGATACTTCTGTTTGGGTCGAGACCGATTCATCAACCTATGATTTTAGCCTTTCGGTGTCCAACGATCTTACCTGCTCGGTAGATTCAGCTATAGTGTCCACCCCGTCAATTCCCGGGGCTTCATACAGTTGGGATGGACCCAATATCACAGATGGGTGGGGAACCTCATCGGTTACTGTAAACGATACGGGTACATACAAACTTACTGTAACGAAGAATGCTACAGGCTGTGGCATAACAAAATCAGCAGAGGTTGATTCCAATACCACCAAACCAGGAAATGTCACGTTGGATAAATCAGGAAATATTGATTGTGACCATCCGCAGGTCACCCTTACGGCTGATGCGGATCCTTCCGGCACTTCGTTTGAGATATATAAAGTTTCCTCAGGTTCGGTAATTGCCACGGGCAATACAGCCACTGTTAACAGTCAGGGGCAATATGCCGTTACTGCTTTCCATCCTTTGACCGGCTGTACTGCTGAGGACACCATTTATGTTGATGACAATACAACATCCTTTAATGTAAACCTGTCTGTTGCTTTTGATACCATCACCTGCAATGAACCCTATGATACGCTTCGTGTTACTTCTCCTTCGAATTTAACCGATAAAACAGTTCTTTGGAGTACTTCTGGTGGTGGTAACATTGTTGAAGGAATAGACAGTTCTGTAGCCATTGTCAGTGCTGCCGGTGATTATACTGCCACCGTTGAAGATACCACTACAGGTTGTACCAGCAGTGAACAAGTAAATGTTAACAGCGATTTTAATCCTCCCTCCATTTCCGGATTTACAAAAACACCGGACAGCTTGACTTGTGCAAAAGATGTCAACATTGAAGCTGAGGTTACTAATTATCAGTTCCTTTCATGGTCAGGGCCTGGTAATATTACCATACCCAGGGAGGACTCCGTTTTTGTTGACCAACCGGGTATTTATACCATGGTTGCTGAAGGTAGCAATGGATGTAAGGATTCTTCCGATGTTATAGTGCCGGCCGATACGGCTTCACCCAATATGGCGCTCACGACAAATTATGATGACATTACATGCAAAAACACAGAAGAAACCCTCCATGTCTCCTCCGGCACGCCGAATGTCACCTATCAGTGGTCTGTGGTATCCGGTTCAGGTTCATTGGATAATCCAACTTCACAAAATCCGGTGGTAGATGGGCCCGGTACCTTTAAAATCCTAGTGACTGATGAGGATAATAAATGTACTTCTGAAGGCCAGGTAACTGTAGGATCTGACTCTACCAAGCCTACCATTACAGGATTCGACAGCAATCCCGACAGCATCTCCTGCAGGAATGAATGGGTGGAATTGCAGGTTGATCCTTTCTCTAATGCTGATTTGTTGTGGACAACAACGGGAATAGGAAATATCAGGGATGCAACTACAACAACTCCTGAAGTAGATGCAGCCGGGACCTATATATTGACTGCCACTCATAATGTTACCGGTTGCACTGCAAAAGACACCGTGGAGGTTTATAACAATTTTGTTACACCCACTGCGGATGCGCAAATATTGAGCAGCCCGGGGCAGATTACCTGTACCAATGATACGGTAAGGCTTGACGGCAGCGGCTCATCCGCATCGAATTATTTCTGGTTTACTCCCGACGGACACATATTATCCCCCAATGACGTAGAACAACCCTATGTGGGATCTGACGGGGATTACTTCCTTGCCGTGGAACATCCATTCAGTGGGTGTAAGGATACGGCTTCGGTGGAAGTAACCAAAAACAATGCCGTGCCTGGTATAACAAAAGGTTCAGTGAGCCAGGATACACTCAACTGCAGGGTAGATTCTTCCATGTTGGAAATTGATTATGTAGAAAGTCCTGCGGAATATTGGTGGTCCACATCGGATGGCAACATCCGCAGCGGCGACAGTTCCCTGGTAGCGGTAGTGGATGCACCGGGCAAATATGTGTTTACAGCCCGCAACACCAATACAGGCTGTACCAATTCCAAACAATTTTTAATCCATCAAAATATAGACAAGCCTAAATTTAGCCTGTTTTCAGATATGCTGACCTGCAGCAGGGATACCGTTCAGCTTAGCACAGAAGGCATTGATGCCACCGATGATGATAAAGTTTCTTATTCCTGGGTGGCCGGATCAGGTGGGCTTATCGTTGGCGATACCAGCATTCCCAATCCAAAGGTAACCCAGCCGGCCGATTATCATCTCACACTCATTGATGATGTAAATGGCTGTACCAGAACCAAGACTGTTACAGTATCTGAGAATACTGCCAAACCGAATGTCTCTGTGGATTCTGCAAAAGATCTTACCTGTGCCCGGACTGAGGTTACACTGAGTGCTACTACGGACATTTCGGACTCTTCCTTTGCATGGTCGACAAAAGGCAGCGGTCATATTGCCGCCAACCGGTATACTCCCACGCCTACTGTTGATGCACCGGGCTGGTATATTGTGAAGGTAACCAATAACAATACCGGTTGTTATACAAAAGACAGCGTTTATGTAAATGAAGATGTATCTGAGCCGGATGTTTTTGTAGATCCCATTCAGGACATTACCTGTTCCAGGGAGTGGGTTGAATTGTCAGGAAGCTCGTCCGATGATGTATATTATCAATGGTCGGGTGGAACGGGTACCATTACCGATCCCAATTCGGCGCTCACTGAGGTTAATGCTTCAGGCGATTATATATTGACTGTAGAAGATAAAGTTAATGGCTGTACCAACGATACCACCGTAACAGTCTATGAAGATACCGACGCACCGTCAGCACCGATGGTCAGTGATACAGGAAACTGTTACGGATCATCGAATGTGCCAATCAATGCTTCGGGTTCCAACATTACCTGGTACAAGGATACTCCTTTGAATTCAGCCAACCAGGTGGCCACAGGCAGCAGCTATACACCATCTGTAAGTGCCGTGGGCAATTATACCTATTACGTTACCCAGACCGGCTCCAACGGTTGTGAAAGCAATCCGGCACAGGTGGTATACACCGTTTACGCGTTGCCTTCTCCTCCCACCGCCAATGATCAGGAAAGCTGCTTCGGAGAACCGGTACCTGAACTTCAGGCTACTCCTGATGATCCTGCCAATCCTGTAAATTGGTATGATGCCTCGGATAATTTCCTGTCTACCTCGGAGGAATACCAGCCAAACAAGACTGCTGCGGGCACTTATTATTATGGTGTAACCCAGGTGGACCAGCACGGCTGTGAAAGCAATCAGGAAAGTGTTTCGCTGACGATTCATGACTTGCCGTCTGCCCCGGTAGTGGATGAAGACACTTTAAGGGTATGTGAAGGATCGCCTAACAAATCCTTCTTTGCGGAAGGCACCAATATTGCCTGGTACAATACCACGCCCCCGGCAAGTCCTATAGCCACGGGCAATATGTTCACCCCGGCAGTGAGCGGAACAGGGACCTATACCTTCTATGTCACACAATCTTCAACAAGTACCAGTTGTGAGAGTCCTTATACTGAGGTTACGTATATTATTCTGCCCAATCCTGATGCATACAATGTTACAGGTGGAGGAACCTACTGTGAAGGCACGGGGGGCAAGGAGATCAGCCTGGATAATTCTGATGCTTCCACAACTTATGAACTACGACAGGATGGTAATACCTATATTACCGGAAAATCCGGAACAGGCGGAAGTTTGAGCTTCGGACAGATCAAGCCTGAAGGTACCTATACGGTATATGGCACAGCTTCCAACGGGTGTGTAGCCAAAATGTCGGGAACGGCGATTATTACGGTTGATTCGTTGCCCGAGGCTGCCGGTGATATTACAGGTGAAGGTGTGGTATGCCAGGGAGCAACCGGTATCGACTATTCTGTACCGGAAATTGAGTATGCCGATGACTATATCTGGAGCATACCCGATGGAGCGGAGATTGTGGCCGGGAATAATTCCAACGCCATCACGGTCAACTACTCTGATACAGCTCAAAGCGGAATAGTAACGGTATACGGTAGCAACTCCTGCGGCGACGGCGCCGTTTCCACAGGATTTGCGGTAGAGGTGAATCCCCTACCTGATGATGCTGGTAGTATTACCGGTCCTTCAAGTATATGCCAGGGAGCTGACGGTGTATCCTTTGAAGTGCCAAAAATTGATCATGCCGATACCTATGTATGGTCTGTACCTTCCGGGGCAACCATTGTCTCGGGCAACGGTACCCGAAGCATCCTGGTGAACTTCAATGAATCCTCTACAGGAGGCATTGTAAAGGTATACGGTAAGAACGGTTGTGGTACGGGAGCCACTTCACCAGGTCATTCCGTGGATGTGAATTCCAAACCCATCATTGATACCGAGACCTATCAGTCGATCTGTTCGGCATCCGATTCACTTATTGCCGATGACCCGGGTTCTGCAAGTATTAACTGGGATCTGATCGACGGACAAGCGACTATAGCCAATCCCAATAGCTTTGAAACGGAGGTAACCGATCTGGGCAATGGCATCAACAACTTTGAAGTCACTCTGACCAGCACCAGTAACGGTTGTGCCGATATAGACACGGTAACAATTGAGAACAACCAGCAGTTTGTCAATGCCGGTGCCGATCAAACCTTGTGCGCAGATTCCTTTAAGTTATCAGGCTCCGAGCCGGATGCCGGTGTAACGGGCACGTGGAGTGTTGAGCAGGGTTCTGCTACCTTTGCCGATGCCAATCAGTACAATACGATGGTAAAAGACTTGGCAAAAGGCGTGAATGTATTGCGATGGACCTTGACGAAGAATGGATGCACCAGCTATGATGAAGTGACCATCATTAATGATTCGCCTACCACGTCCGAGGCTGGAATAGCCCAGGATGTCTGTGCCGATTCTACCTGGCTTGATGCCAATACTCCATCTGTAGGAGGTGGAGAATGGTCCATTGTTCAGGGATTTGTCGATTTCCAGGATAAGACCGATCCGGATACGAAGATTACCAGCATAGCTCGTGGAGAAAACATACTGCGCTGGACCATAACGAATAATGCCTGCAGTTCGCAGGATACGGTAAGAATATCGAACAACCAGGTAGACGTAGAAGCAGGTAATGACCAGGTATTGTGTACCTACAGGACCAACCTGGATGCAACACCTCCTGCTAAAGGTGATGGTGAATGGTCTGTGGTAAAAGGATCTGCTACGTTTGACGACCGTTTCTCACCGACAACAGAGGTTTATCTTGGACTTTCTGATACCACGGTTCTTGCATGGAATGTGTATTATGAAGGGTGCCAGTCTGCGGACAGCATTACCCTTATAAACAATTCACCATCCAATGCTGATGCAGGAGAAAATAAGGATATTTATCAAAATTCCGTTTATCTGGACGCCACAATACCTACTACCGGTACCGGCAAGTGGTCGCTGCTTGAAGGTGCTGGTAACATTCAGGACGTATATGATCCAAAGACCGAGGTAACCGAGCTGGCCTACGGAGAGAACCTTTTCCAATGGAAGGTAACCCATGAAGGCTGTGTATCTATTGATAGCGTAACAATCAATAACAAAACAACCGGTTCGGTTTCTGCCGGTAACGATACCATTATATGTAATGATGAAATAAGGCTTAACGGATCCGAGCCACTTCAGGGCGAGGGAGAATGGTCTGTGGTGACCGGCTCTGCAACCTTCGACGATAAGAGTGCACACAACACCATGGCCCGTAACCTGGCCAGAGGTGAAAATGTCCTGAAATGGACCGTTTATGGAAACGGGGTGGTCTCCGACACGGTAAAGATTACCAACAATTCACCCACGGAAGCAAATGCCGGACCGGATATGGCCTATTGCCGGGATTCAGTCCAGCTTTCCGCTAACAATCCCACTGTAGGTACCGGTGAATGGACCTTAGTAGCTGGGGACGGTACTTTTGGAGATAAGTCAGTTAATAATACCACCATAGAAGGTCTGGGAACAGGGAAGAATACCCTGCGATGGACCATTACCCATAAGAATTGTAAATCGAGTGATGAGGTCATTATCACCAACAATGAACCCACCCAGGCAGATGCCGGTGTGGATCAGACGCTTTGTTCCGATGAGGCTACGCTCTATGGTAATTCGCCTTCCGTAGGTGAAGGATTGTGGACCTTGGTCAGCGGTTCCAATTCTGTGGAATTTCAGGACCAGACTGTAGGAAATACACGGGTTACCAACCTGGGGCATGGTGATAACGTACTGCGTTGGACCATCACCAATGAAAATTGTTCTTCCTCCGATGAAGTAACCATCACCAATGACAATCCTACAGAACCTATTGCTGGTCGCGATAAATCCATCTGCGTGGATTCCTTCCGGATGAATGCCAATGAAGCGGTGATTGGAGACGGTGAATGGAGTGTGATCAGCGGATACGGGGATTTCAATGATCCCAGTGACCATGAAACCAAAGTGAAAAACCTTGCCAAAGGAAATAATATATTGAGATGGACCATTGAGCACAATGGATGTGTATTGTATGACGAGGTGGAGATATCCAATGATCTGATAGAAGCCGATGCTGGCTATGATCAGGAGCTGTGCCAGGACAGTACAGATCTTTCTGCAAACAATCCCGGACAGGGTGAAGGCTATTGGTCGGTGGTTACCGGTTCCGCCGTATTTGAGGATGCTTCTAATCCCAATACCAGCGTGAGTGAGCTGGATCACAGGAATTCCAATGTACTGAAGTGGACCATATCCCATAAGTCTTGTGTCTCTACCGATAAGGTGACCATAGAGAACAAGGACCCCGGCATTGTTTATGCAGGGCAGGATAACGAAGTTTGCGATGACTCATATTATCTGAAAGCCAATCCGAATTATATAGGTGATGGCCATTGGGAAGCCCTTAGCGGAGGAGGCAACATACAGGATGATTCTTCTGCAACCACTTCAGTTACAGATATGGGTCTTGGAGAGAATACTTTCCGGTGGAGAGTCAACAGGGATGGATGCGTCAAGTACGACGATGTGACCATTTACAACAATCTGCCGGTTGAAGCTTATGCAGGAGAAAATGACAGCATTTGCACCACCTCTTATACCATGCACGCCGAGGAACCGCCTTTTGGAGTGGGGCGTTGGACCGTAGTAACAGGATCGGGAGATTTTGAAGAGGCTACAAGGTCTAACACACAGGTATCTAATCTCTCACAGGGTGTCAATACGTTTAAATGGACGGTGTATAACGGCAGTTGCTTTACTTCAGATGAGGTGACCATTGTGGTGAACCGGCCCAATACACCCAGAGCAGGTGCAGATCAGGAGATTTGCGGGGATTCAACAACCATGCAGGGAAATAAGGTTGGTCCCGGGCAAACCGGCACCTGGGAAGTAGTTGAAGGCAGTGGTGAATTTGAAGATCCGCATGACCCGAAAACCAAGGTTACCAATATGAGTCACGGCTCAAATACTTACCGGTGGAATATCAGTTACAGGGGTTGCAACCTCTATGATGAAGTAACCATTGTGAACAATTCACCGACTGAAGCCAATGCCGGTAATAACATCCATGTTTGCGGCGATGAGGTAAGGCTGAATGCCAACGAGCCCAGCATTGGCACGGGTGAATGGAGCCTGGTAAGCGGGGATGCTGACTTCTCTGATAAGACCAATGCGAAATCAAGGGTGACCAACCTGGGCTTCGGGCCAAACACGCTTCGGTGGACTACAACCAACGGAAACTGCACCACTCTGGATGAGGTGATCGTTTATAACGATAAAGCCCAGGTTTATGCCGGTGTGGATCAGGAAGTTTACAGGGATTCGACTACCCTGGTAGCAAATAAACCAACCCGTGGAGAAGGAAAATGGATCATACTGGGTGGTTCGGGCACCTTTGATGATCCCACCAAAGCACAGAGCAGAGTGCGTGATCTGAGCGGAGGTGTGAACACCTTCAGATGGACGATCACCAACAATGGATGTAAAGTTTCGGATGAGGTGAGCATTACCTATTATGTGATGCCTGAGCCGGAAATTGATGTAAATAAGGATAACGGCTGTCCTCCTTTATCAGTACAGTTCTATAACGAATCCATCAAACGTAACAGCGATTTTACCTGGGATTTCGACGATGATAATATCTCCACCCATGAAAATCCGAGGCATACATTTTATGAACCCGGTGAATATACCGTCAAATTGAAGACCAAGGCTCCCGACGGCAGTACGGTTACTGAAGATACCACGATTGTGGTGCATGATGTTCCTGAAGCTCGTTTTGATGTGGCTCCTGAACATCTTTATATTCCCGAACAGCATCTGCAATGTTACGATATGTCAATAGATGCAGACAGGTACCTCTGGCATTTCGGTGATGGAGCAACTTCAGACGAGCCCAGTCCGAAACACATGTACCAGGATACGGGAAATTATAATATCCGTCTTGAAGTGTGGTCCCCCAATGAATGTTATGATGATACCATTATTACTAATGCAGTAGATGTAGACCAAAGCGGGAAGATTAAGTTCCCCTCCGGATTTACACCAAATTCCGATGGGCCTGTAGGTGGGCATTATAATGAAAATTCGAGGGAAAACAATGTATTCCATCCCATTGCCAAGGGGGTGGAAGAATATCACCTTCAGATATTCAACCGCTGGGGTGTGATGGTGTTCGAGTCAGATAAGCTTGATGTTGGCTGGGATGGCTACTATCAGGATAAACTTGCCCAGGAAGGCGTTTATATCTATAAGGTTCAAGGCAGATTCAACAATGGGAACCGATTCGAAAAAGTTGGAGATTTTGTCTTAATAAGGAAGTGACTATGAGTCTAAAAAGAGCAATTGTTATAACAGGTTTGTTGCTGATCAATACAATGATTTTCAGTCAGGATCCGCATTTTTCCCAGTTTTATGCTTCTCCATTATATATGGCTCCATCCTTTGCAGGAGCTTCTGAAAAAACAAGGGTTACATTAAACTACAGAGATCAGTGGCCCAAAATACCCGGCCTATTTGTAACGTATTCATTTGCTGCCGATCATTACCTCAATGATCTGAACAGCGGCCTGGGAGTTTTTTTTATGAGAGACGATGCGGGAGATGGAAAAATCTCCACCACCAATGTGGCCGGAAATTATTCCTATAAGCTGAAGATATCTGACCGCTGGTATTTTCAGCCGGGTCTTAAGTTTTATTATCACCAGTATCAGCTTGATTATTCCAAGGTCGTCTTTAACGACCAACTGGGGTTCGATTATACCAATCCCACTTCTGTAGAGATTACGGAGGATGAAAAGGTTACCTATGTGGATTTTGGAAGTTCCTTAATGTTCTATAACCATAAATATTGGATTGGGGGGATGGTGGATCATCTGATAAAAGCAAATCCTTCATTTCAGGACAATCCCAATTACAAACCTTTGATATATTCTCTCTATGGGGGGCTGCAGATTCCTCTAAAGAAACTGAATTTCAACAGAAGCCGCAATAGTTTGTTTGCTGCTTTTCATTTTAAGTCTCAGCAACAGATCAGGCAGTTCAATCTGGGGGCATATTATCAAAAAGAGGCGTTTATGGTAGGGTTATGGTACAGGGGTATTCCGTTAATACCGAAAACACCCTCCAATGATGCAGTTATTCTCATGTTGGGTTACAGTAGCGACAATTTCAGTATAGGTTACAGCTACGATGCCACCATATCCCGGTTAATTACCAATACAGGCGGAGCGCACGAAATTTCACTTTCCTATACCTTTTCCGGTGAGGATCTTTTTAACAACCAGGAATATACCCCTCCGCCCTGTCCGCAGCTATAAATATTTTGGTGGGTAATTAAATTTCTGTTAAATATTTTTTGGTTTAAAGGAAAATTTATATCATTGCACACTGGAAATTAAAAAAAATGGATATATATTTTATACATACCGCAGTTCACCACCATCATTTTATGAATCCCCTGGCGGATGGAAGGACTGCATGCTGATGTTGAATCAAATGAAAATATTAAGGCCTGTGGAACTTCCGCAGGCCTTTTTTTGTTAAAAACTTGTAATAATGGACAAACTGAAGATTGCACTACAAAAAAAAGGAAGACTAAGCGAGAAATCGCTTGAGTTGATACGCGAATGCGGTATTTCATTGAATAATGGGAGCCGTAAGCTGCTTTCGGTCTCTTCCGATTTTCCCCTGGAGATCATCTATCTTCGTGACGATGACATTCCCAGATATGTAAGCGACGGAGTGGTGGATATTGGTATTGTGGGGGAGAATGTTGTACATGAAGAAGGTGAGCATGTGAATATAGAAGAAAACCTGGGTTTTGCCCGTTGCAGGATGTCTCTGGCAATACCAAAATCTGAGGAGTATCCCGGGGTGAAGTATTTCGAAGGTAAGAAAGTGGCTACTTCTTATCCGAATATACTGAACGATTTTTTTAATAAACAGGGTATCAATGCGGACATCCATGAGATAAGCGGATCGGTTGAAATTGCTCCCGGCATTGGTTTGGCGGATGCCATATTTGATATTGTAAGCACCGGCAGTACTTTGATAAGCAATGGTCTGCGTGAGGTGGAAAGGGTTATGGACTCTCAGGCTGTACTGATCTCCAATCCGGGTATTGATGAGGAGAAAAAGGAACATTTATCCCATCTGCTTTTTCGCATTCGATCGGTGAAAAAGTCGAGGAACAACAAATACATTCTATTAAATGCACCGAACGATAAGCTGGAGGAGATTACCGGCTTGCTTCCCGGGATGAAAAGTCCTACTGTGATGCCATTGGCAGAGGAAGGCTGGAGTTCGGTACATTCTGTATTAAATGAGAGCGAGTTCTGGGAGGTGATCGATAAGCTAAGGGAAAAAGGTGCCCAGGGTATACTGGTAATTCCGATTGAAAAAATGATTATTTAGAGTCTAACCCAAATAAACTGAAAATCCTAATTTCTAAATCCTAAACAAATACAAATGTCAAATCCGGCAGCTGCCGGAGATCAAAACACTTTATTCAAACCTAGTAAAATAGAACCGAAGATTTTCATAAAGTGCGCTTTGGATATGGGTTTGTTTTGAAATTTCTTTGTTTGGTCATTTGAACATTGTTTAGAATTTCGAAATTAGATATTAGAATTTCATTTTCTCTGCCAAAATATGCAAGAAAATAAAAAGTAATGAACTAAAAACAAATAATCCATGAAGATCATTCAGTATCCCGAAAAGCAGGAATGGGATTCCTTGCTGAGTCGTCCTGATCAGGATCAGGAGGAAATACGTAACAGTGTAAGTCAGATACTTGAGGATGTCAAGAAAAACGGGGATGTTGCCCTGCAAAAGTATACCAAAGCATTGGACGGGGTTCAGCTTGACAATATTAAGGTATCCGATGAGGAGATGGATGCAGCCGCCGGTAAACTTGATGATGCTCTTAAAGAAGCAATACGGATGGCTGCTGCCAATATTGAAAAATTTCACGCGGCACAGAAAGGTGAGGAAACAAGTGTGGAGGTTATTCCCGGTTTGAATTGCTGGCAAAAACCCGTACCCATCGATTCGATCGGGATCTATGTACCCGGCGGCAGTGCCCCGTTGTTTTCTTCCGTATTGATGATGGCTTTGCCGGCACGGGTTGCGGGATGTAACAACATCATACTGACTACCCCGCCGGATAAGGAGGGAGGTGTCCATCCTGCCATTCTTTACGCTGCCCGGCAAAGTGGCGTAAATAAGATTTACAAAGTAGGCGGAGCACAGGCTGTTGCCGCTATGGCATACGGTACGGAAAGCATACTCAGGGTAAATAAAATTTTTGGTCCGGGCAACCGTTTTGTAACGCTTGCCAAGCAACTGGTTTCCATGGAAGGGGTAGCCATTGATCTGCCTGCCGGTCCTTCAGAGGTATTGGTTGTAGCGGATGATCAGGCACCACCCCGTTTTATTGCGGCAGACCTGTTGTCTCAGGCTGAACATGGCACTGACAGTCAGGTGTTGTTGTTGAGCGCCAGTGAGAGATTGCTGGAGGATACACGCCGGGAGATCGAAAACATGTTAAAGGAGCTGCCAAGAAAGGATATTGCCGAAAAGGCATTGGAATACAGCAGACTTATCTTGTTAAGCAATATGGATGAGATTATGGATATGGTAAATTGCTACGCGCCGGAACATCTCATACTGGCTACTGAAAATGCCACGGAGCTATCCCGGCAGGTACGCAATTCCGGTTCGGTGTTTATAGGCAATTATACTCCGGAAAGCCTTGGGGATTATACCTCAGGAACGAATCACGTACTGCCCACCAATGGGTATGCTGTCTCCCACAGTGGAGTTAATCTGGATGCCTTTGTGAAAAAAATTACTTTTCAGAGGGCTTCACAAGACGGCCTTGGAAATATCGGTGAAAGCACCATGACAATGGCCCGGGCGGAGGGGCTGGAAGCCCACAGCATGGCAGTTCAGGTTCGAATGGAAAACAAAAGCGGTTGATTATGATTGAAATTAATAACCTGGTCAGGGAAAATGTAAAACAATTGATCCCTTATAGTGCGGCCCGAGAGAAATACCAGGGGGAAGGATATGTGTTCCTTGATGCCAATGAAAATCCTTTTGGGAAATCGCTGAACCGTTACCCCGATCCCTATCAGAAAGCTCTTAAGCAGAAGATTGCAGATCTCAGGGGAGCGGAAACCCGGCAGATATTTATCGGTAACGGCAGCGATGAGATCATTGATCTGGTAATACGGGCTTTCTGCAATCCCGGCAAGGACAATATGATTGTTCCCGAACCTACCTACGGCATGTATGAAGTAGCAGGCAAAATCAATGAGGTGGAAGTTAGGAAACCCCAACTCACCGAAGATTTTCAACCCAACGTGGATGAGATTTTGCGGAATACAGACCCACATACTAAGCTGATTTTTCTTTGCAGCCCCAATAATCCTACAGGAAACCTGCTGGATCCCCAAAAAATCAGGGAGATACTGAGTCGCTTTCAGGGCTTGGTGATCCTCGATGAAGCCTATATTGATTTTTCAGGAGATCCGGGTTTTTTACCGTTGCTCGGACAATATTCCAATCTGGTCATCCTTCAGACATTTTCTAAGGCAAGGGGAATGGCAGGTATCCGGCTGGGGTATGCTTTTGCCATCCCTGAAATCATCGGTATATTGAATAAGATCAAATATCCTTATAATGTGAACCGTGTAACCCAAAAGCTTGCGCTGAGGAAAATCAAAAAGCTCAAGCAACTGGGAAAAAATGTGAAATTGATCAATAAAGAAAAGGAAAAGTTGATTGGTTTTTTTGAAAACCGTAGCTTTGTGGAACATGTATTTCCGTCCGATGCCAATTTTTTGCTTGTGAAAGTCTCTGATCCGGGGGAATTGGTTGAATTCCTTGCAGAGAAAAGGGTGATTATCAGGGATCGGTCGGGTTTACCGCGATGTGAAAGATCGGTGAGGATTACAGTAGGTAAGCCTTCTGAGAACAATCTGTTGATGAAATATTGCCGTAAATTTGAAGAAAACCAAATGGAATGATGAAAAAGTATCTTTTTGTTGACAGGGATGGAACCCTCATACGGGAACCGGAAGATGAACAGGTGGATACCCTGGAGAAAATGGAATTTCTACCCGGTGTATTCAGAAATTTGTATCTGATTACCCATCTGCTCGATTATCGCCTTGTAATGGTTTCCAACCAGGACGGATTGGGTACGGCTTCCTACCCTGAAAAAGATTTTCAGCTTATACAGAATAAGCTTTTAAAGACATTAAAAAATGAAGACATTCAATTTGAAGAGGTTTTAATAGATCCCTCCTTGCCTAAGGACAATTCACCCAACAGAAAGCCCAATACGGGGATGGTAAGGCCGTACCTTCAGGGAGATTTTGACAGAGAGGCTTCATTTGTTATAGGCGACCGGGATACGGACATCATACTGGCCCGGAATATGGGTTTGCAGGGAATTAAGATTGATGAAGAGGAACGGTTTGTACCTGATGAACTCTCTGATTTTTGCGCCCTGGTGGCAAAAAGCTGGGATGAGATTTTTGACTATTTGAGAAAATACTTTAGGACAGCGAAAATTCAAAGACAAACAGATGAAACTTCCATAAGTGGCTCATTGTCTCTTGATGGCACAGGGCATTCGGATATTCAGACAGGCCTGGGCTTTTTTAATCACATGCTTGATCAGTTGGTCAGGCACGGGAAGATGGATCTGAAACTGAATGTAAAAGGCGATCTGGATGTGGATGCACATCATACCATCGAAGATACCGGTTTGGCTCTTGGGGGAGCACTTTCCAGGGCTATTGGGAACAAAAAAGGCATGGAGAGGTATGGTTTTTCTCTCCCTATGGATGAAAGCCTTGCCAATTGTGTGCTTGATTTTTCTGGCAGGGGCCATCTGGAATGGGAGGTTGAATTGAACCGGGAGCGGATTGGAGAGGTTCCCACTGAAATGTTTGAGCATTTCTTTGATTCTTTTGCCCGTGAAGCCGGATGTACCATCCATATCAGCGCCAAAGGCAAAAATGAGCATCATAAAATTGAAGCAGTTTTTAAGTCATTTGCAAGAGCGCTTAAAATGGCTGTTAAACAGGATGTAAATGATGTAACTCTACCGACGACAAAAGGAAAACTATAAATGAAAACAGTGATCATTAAGTACAATGCCGGCAATATACGCTCGGTGGATTTTGCCCTGAAAAGATTGCATCAGGAAGCTGAAATAACCGATGACCATGAAAAGATAAAAAAGGCCGACCGGGTGATTTTTCCGGGGGTAGGAGAAGCGAAAAGCACCATGGATTATTTGGCTGAAAGGGGGCTTGATAAATTAATAATGAGCCTTGAACAGCCGGTTTTGGCTATTTGTCTTGGAATGCAACTTTTATGCGAAAGTTCCGAGGAACGAAATGCCAGGACGTTGGGCTTAATTGATACAACAGTGAAGCGATTTCAGGGGAACATCAAAGTGCCGCATATGGGATGGAACAGGATATTCGGTTTAAAATCCTCCCTTTTCGAGGGAATAGAGGAAGGTGCTTTTGTTTATTTTGTTCATAGTTACTATGTGCCCATGACAGATTATACCATTGCCAAGAGTTACCATTCCAGGCACTTTAGTGCTGCAGTGCGTAAAGACAATTTTTTCGCCGTGCAGTTTCACCCTGAAAAAAGCGGACCCATCGGCGAAAAGATCCTGACCAACTTTTTAAATGGGTCGTGATAAACGAATTAACCTGAATACAAGTTCTAAATGACCATTAATGACAAGTAATAACCACAAATGACTGTAAAGCTTATCCGGCTTTTGACGAATGACTATCAATGACAACGTAATGACTATAAATGA
>JAGXLC010000026.1:23852-25631 GCA_018334875.1 Bacteroidales bacterium
ATCCCATCCATCGATCTGATGCAGGGGAAATGCGTGAGGCTTAAGCAGGGTCAGTTCGATCAGCAGACAGAATATCCCCACGATCCGGTTGAACTGGCCAGGCTCTATATGGATAAAGGTTTCAGGCGGCTCCATATTGTCGATCTGGAAGGCGCAAAGAAGAAAAAACTGATGCATCTGGAGACCCTGGGTAAGCTGCGGAAGGAAACAAATCTGGTCATTGATTATGGGGGAGGGATCCGTACCAGGCATGATGTTGAAGAAGTGCTGAAGGCTGGTGCTGATTATGCTACCATAGGATCACTGGCCGTGCGCGAACCCTCCAAGGTCAAAAGCTGGATGGCTGAAACCGGAGCTGAAAAATTCATTATTGCTGCAGACCTCAGGGAAGATAAAGTGGCTGTGGATGCCTGGACAAGCGGTTCCAATCTGAAGGTAGATGAATTGATAGGCTGGTACCTGCCGGTTGGGCTTAAGGAAATCCTCTGTACGGATATAAACAGGGATGGAATGCTGGAAGGAGTGAATGCGGAGCTTTATAAAAGACTGAAAGAGGCTTTTCCCGGGATTGGAATCATTGCCAGTGGCGGTGTTGCTTCTTTGGAGGATCTCCGGCTGCTGGATCAGTATAAAGTAGATGCTGCAGTAATAGGCAAGGCCCTTTATGAAGGTTGGCTTGATCTTGACGAATTAAGTGAGTTTGGCCTTCAGGATTAGTTTTGTAAACGGATAGTAATTTGAAAAAAAGAAATTATGCTGGCTAAACGAATCATTCCCTGTTTGGATGTTAAAGAGGGCAAAACCGTCAAAGGTATCCGGTTTAAAGAGATAAAAGATGTGGGCGATCCTGTTGAGCTGGGAGAATTGTATTCCAGGGAAGGAGCCGACGAATTGGTGTATCTGGATATTACGGCTTCACATGAAAAAAGAAAAACGCTGCCTCAATTGGTGCGTCGGATCGCTGAGAACCTTAACATTCCCTTCACTGTGGGAGGAGGCATCAATGAACTCAGAGATGCCGAAATTCTCCTGGAATCAGGAGCGGATAAAATATCGGTTAATTCGGCAGCGGTCAATGCTCCTGAGCTGATTGACATGATGGCTGAAAATTTTGGCAGTCAGTTTGTCACCCTGGCCATTGATGCCAAGCATATTGAGGGATCGTGGAAAGTATTTATCAACGGGGGAAGGATCAACACGGATAAAGACCTCTTTCAATGGGCCAAAGAAGGAGAAGAAAGAGGGTGCGGAGAGATTTTGTTCACCTCCATGGATCACGATGGGTCCAAAGAAGGCTATGCTCTGGAGCCTTTAAATGTGCTGAGTAAGATTCTGTCCATTCCTGTTATTGCCTCCGGAGGTGCCGGCAAAATGGAGCATTTTTCCGAAGTGTTTACCGGGACCCATGTAGACGCAGCACTGGCTGCAAGTATTTTCCACTACAAAGAGATAGGTCTGGTAGAGCTGAAAAACTATCTGAAGCAGCAGGGAGTTGAGGTGAGAATTTGAGAAGAAGGGAAATGTAGTTATGAGTTGTGAGTAAAGAAGTAGGCAGTAAGCAGAAAGCAGTAAACAGCGAAGAGTCTAAAGGCAGGCAGTAGAGACGCAAGGCTTGCGTCTCGGAGATTATAGGCAAGAAAAAGGGAATACGGGAAGAGGAGAATACGAGAAAAGTAGTGAGTTTTGAGTAGGGAGGGTAATGAGCTTGTGAGTTAACAGTTTCGGGTACCGGCTTGGAGTTAGCTACAGAAGATAGTGGGAAAAGTATGAAGATGAGAA
>JAGXLC010000026.1:25696-28053 GCA_018334875.1 Bacteroidales bacterium
GTGTGTGAGTTGAAAACAGTAAAGAAGTAGGCAGTAAGCAGTAAGCAGTAAGCAGTGAGATTTCTGCTCAGCTCTCAGTTCTCAGCTCTCAGTGCCCAGTTCTCAGCTCTCAGTTCTCAGTGCTCAGTGCCCAGCTCTTAGCTCTTGGCTCTTTGCTCTTGGCCCTCTTCTCTTAGCCTTAGCCTTAGCCTTCGCCTTATTTCAACAATGTAACAATTCAATCATTCAATCATTAGTTTATGGAACTTGACTTTAACAAACTCAATGGAATCATCCCTGTGGTAATACAAGACTGGAATACTTTAAAAGTCCTGATGCTTGGATTTATGAACCGGGAAGCTTACGAAAAAACCCGTGCCACCGGGTATGTTACATTCTACAGCCGGTCGAGGAAACAATTGTGGACCAAAGGGGAGACCAGCGGAAATTATTTGGTGGTTAAGGAAATAAAGACAGATTGTGATGATGACAGTCTTCTGGTCAAAGTGGAACCTATGGGCAATACCTGCCATCTGGGAAGATACAGTTGTTTTGAGGAAGAAAAAGGCGGTTCCGGTAACTTCTTAAGTGAGCTGGAACAGATCCTCAGGGACAGGAAGGAGAAAATGCCGGAGAACTCGTATACTTCCAAACTATACGACAAGGGAATTGATAAGATTGCCCAAAAAGTCGGGGAAGAGGCTGTTGAACTTGTAATTGAAGCCAAAGGGGAGAATAAGGAGTTGTTGCTGAATGAGGCAGCCGATTTGGTTTATCATATGATGGTATTGCTGGTTTATAAAGGATACTCACTGGAGGAGGTGATCCAAACTTTAAAAGACCGGCACCGTTAATTATTCGGGAAAATTTTGTTTATCTGCTGCGACCCAAAACTGTCCCCGTTTTTCAATTTTTTGACGTATTCCTGGCTCCTTTACTTATTGTATCATCATAAATGTTTTGCCTTATATTTTTTCCCGAATGTTAACTGTAGATACACCAATCCCAATATCGAAGCTGTGAATGAACCAAGCAATACACCTAATTTGGCCTGATTTAAAAGGACTATATTGTCAAAAGTCAGATTGCTTATGAATAGAGACATGGTGAAGCCTGCTCCACCGAGTAACGCTACACCAAAAATATGTTTCCAATTGGTATCTTTTGGCAAAGCGGACATACCAAACTTAATTGATAACCAAGAGAATAAAAATATTCCTGCTAGTTTTCCAAAAACCATGGCAAGACCGAGATTCAATGTTAACGTGTTGAAGGTCTCCAGTCCATATCCATCAAACACCACACCGGCATTAGCGAAGAGAAATAACGGTATGACGAGATAAGTTACAAAACCGTGCAGTGTGTTTTCAAGATATTGTACAGGACTTTGTACGCTGTCTAAATAATATTTGATGTTATCAATGGTTGACTGTTGTTGTTTGTTTAGCATTATTTTATCCTGACATGATTGATCACAGAATTCATCCACTGCTGTTAGCAGATTGACTGAAAATTCGTCCAGTTTGATTTTTCTTTTTGCAGGTATGGAGAAAGCAATTAAAATACCTGCCATCGTTGGATGAACCCCCGATTTAAAAAACACATACCATATGATCCACCCAATAACCATATAAGCTGGAATGTATCTTATGTTCCTGTAATTAAACAACAGCAGAATAACCAATAATCCTGCGGCAATACCGAGAAATTCCCAGTTTATATAAGGGTTGTCGGTCAAGGCGATTTTTATCACGGCCCCAATATCATCCACAATGGCAAAACCCACCAGGAATACCTTTAAACCTATGGGTACTTTGCTACCAAGCAATGCGAGTATACTCAGCGCAAGAGTCACGTCAGTTGCCATGGTTATTCCCCAGCCTTCAATTCCGGTTTGATTATAATTCAAAATAACAAATAAACCTGCCGGGAAGATCATTCCCCCGATGGATGCAAATACGGGTAGCGTAGATTGTTTAATATTTGAAAGTTCTCCTGCAATGAATTCCCTTTTGATTTCAAGGCCAAGCAGGAAAAAGAATATGGCCATTAATCCGTCATTGAGCCAACGGATCAGGGACATTTCAAGTTTGAAGAAATCTGTACCAATGATGAGCTGTTTATTCCAGAAAGCTCTATACGCATCGCCCCATTGGGAATTGGCAAGTAATAGTGCCGATAATGTACTTATGATGAGAAGGATTCCCCCCAGCGCTTCAATGCGTGCATATCTTATGAATGGTGCTTTTATATAACCCAGTGGATCTTTCATCTTTCCCGTTTTGGTTTTCCTGTCCCGTCAGCAATGCGGGGCTAGTTAGAGTCTGTCTATAATATCCGCTGGCTGCGTTACGCTCGTTTTTCATGCCAGTCGATTA
>JAGXLC010000027.1 GCA_018334875.1 Bacteroidales bacterium
GAATAATCCAGGCTAAATGCTGGAGAGCAAATTATTTATATTCAAGCGCTTCAGTTTCTCCTTTCAGTACCCGCAAACCGTTTTCGGCAAGCGCCTGCATTTCGTCTTCGCCGGGATATATAGCCACCGGAGCGATAAACCGCACCATACTTCTTATATAATCCACTACCGAAGGATTATGTGTAATGCCTCCGGTTAAAATGATGGCATCCACTTCTCCCTGAAGGACAGCGCCCATTGCCCCTATCTCTTTGGCTACCTGATAACAAAGGGCATCTTGTATCATTTTGGCTTTTTCATTGCCTTCGTGCACCATCAATTCCACTTCATATGCATCGTTGGTATTCAGGTAGGCTACCAGCCCCCCTTTCCCTTTTATCATTTTATCCACATCTTCATAGGAATATTCACCGCTGAAGCATAACCTGGCGAGCTGCCCAACCGGTAATGTTCCGCTTCGTTCGGGAGAAAACGGGCCATCTCCGTCGAGGGCATTGTTTACATCAATTACTTTTCCTTTTTTATGGGCTCCCACGGAAATTCCACCCCCCAAATGGGCAATGATCAGATTGAGGTCTTCATATTTTCGGTCGATGGACTTGCCATGGACCCTGGCAATGGCTTTTTGATTGAGCGCATGAAATATGGATACGCGCTCAAACTTTGGATGGCCCGATATTCTTGCCACATCCTGCATTTCATCAACCACTACCGGATCTGCAATAAGTGGCCGGGCATTGGGAAGAGACCGGGCGATATCATGAGCGATCAATCCGCCCAGATTGCTGGCATGCTCCCCAAGCCATCCTTCCTTCAGATCCTTAATCATCGGTTCATTTACTTCATACACACCTGATTCTACGGGACGAATAAGACCTCCCCGGCCGACAACTGCAGAAATTTCATTGATCCTTATTTCAGATTCTTTTAGCTCGTTCAGGATCATATCCTTGCGATACTGAAACTGATCGCTTATCCGTTCATATTGTTGCAGATCTTCCACGGAATGCGCAAGGTTTTTCAGAAAGACAGGTTTGAGATTTCTGAATACGGCAATTTTGGTTGAAGTAGATCCGGGATTGATGGTGAGGATAAGGTATCGCTTTGGCATATGAATAAAATTTTATAGCGCTTTTATCCATTTACATAGCGGCAGCAAGAGCTATGGACATCATTTTGCTTTTTTCTGTATCGGCACGCGAAGTAAGGACAATTGGTGCTCGCGCTCCCATAATGATTGCGGCTGAGGTACATCCACCAAGAAACATCAGTGTTTTGTAGAGCACATTTCCACTGTTCAGTTCGGGTGTCATTAGAATGTCAGCATCACCTGCCACATTTCCGGAGACACCTTTATGCTCGGCTGCACGCTTAGAAACGGCGTTATCTATAGCAAAGGGGCCGTCTATCATACATCTTTTAATCTGTCCTCGTTCGTTCATCTTCGAAAGCATAGCTGCATGGGCTGTAGATTCTATTTTTGGATTCACTACTTCCAGGGGACCGATGATTGCCACTTTAGGCTCCGGATTGCCCAGACTATGAAATATTTCTACAGCGTTATTCACCATGTCAACCTTTTCCTGAAATTCGGGGGCGATGTTCATGCCTGCATCGGTTACGCCAAATAATTTATGATAATGGGGCGACTCAATAAGGGCAAAATGGCTCAGCGTACCCCCTTTTCTTAACCCTTCTTCTTTATTCAATACTGCTTTCAATAAAGGGGCTGTGCCCACCAGCCCCTTCATAAGAATATCCGCTTCACCCTGCCTGATCAATGAAACTGCCTGGCGCGAAGCTTCAGCAGGATCAGGCTGGTTGTATATGTCAAAGTTTGTCAGGTCAAACCCAATCTTACCGGCTATCTGTTCAATATTTTTCTGGTCTCCCACCAATACAGGTATGATGATCCCATTGTCAACAGCTTTTTGCACCGCTTCCAATACAAGTCTATCTCCTGCAGCAGCTACAGCAAGCTTTCTCACATTCTTTTGTCTTGCTATATCCGTTAATTCATCCAGTTTTTTAAGCATGAGCCGGTAATGTTTAGCTTCTATTTTTAAGCCTTACCAACAATTTCCTGTGTATCTCTCGCAATCACAAGTTCTTCATTGGTTGGTACCACAATGCCTGTAACCTTTGAATGATCTTTTGTAATGATTAATTCTTTATTTATATCTTTCAGCTTGTGCTGATCATTTTTCTGAGAGTCGAACTCAACGCCCAGATATTCCAAATCTTTCAGGCAACCTTCCCGGGTTTCATAATCGTTCTCTCCCACTCCACCGGTTAAAACAATGATATCAACGCCGCCCATAGCTGCGGTATAAGCACCGATGTATTTTTTTACCCGGTAATCATACATTTTCAGGGCAAGTATTGCTCTTTTGCTGCCTTCTCTGGCTGCTTCACGGATTTCCCGCATATCAGAAGATACTCCTGATATGCCATACATACCGCTCTCTTTGTTAATTAATCGATCAACTTCTTCAACACCCATATCCTCTTTTTCCATAATATGGGTCAGCGCCCCCACATCGAGATCGCCACAACGGGTTCCCATGATCAAACCTTCAACCGGTGTTAGTCCCATAGAAGTATCTACAGATTTTCCCCGGTCAATAGCAGTAACAGAAGCTCCGTTACCCAGGTGACAGGTGATCACTTTTTGATCCTCTTTATTGACACCCAAAACCTCACAAGCCCGTTCATACACATAACGATGGCTTGTTCCGTGGAAACCGTATCTTCTCAAGTCGTATTTTTCATACATTTCATAAGGAAGACCATAAAAATAGGCGTAGTCTGGCATGGTTTGATGGAACCCGGTGTCAAATACTCCCACCTGCGGTACCTTAGGCAAAAGCTTTTGTATGGCATAGATTCCTTTTAAATTGGCGGGATTGTGCAAGGGGGCCAGTGCGCTGAGCTCTTCAATGGTATCAATCACTTTCTGATTGATAAGTACACTCTCGCTGAAATGTTCCCCTCCATGAACCACACGATGTCCAACAGCATCAATTTCCCCATAGCTATTCAATGGACCATATGCTTCATTTACCAGCAATTCAAGAATGGTTTCAACCCCCTTTGTATGATCGGGGATATTATACTCCAGCTTCTCCTTATTACCGTTCGTCTCAATTTTGATAAAAGAGTTGTCGGCGCCTACTTTTTCAACAATCCCTTTAGACAAAACGGCAGAAGTTTCCATATTGAAAAGCTGAAATTTTATCGATGAACTTCCGCAATTTAATACCAATACCTGCATAATTCTTATTTTTTATTTATCAACATTTGCATCTACTGTATCTGCTGCCATATTGGAGGTGATGGCTACCATATCCATGATATCCTGAACAGAACAGCCTCTTGAGAGGTCGTTGATCGGGGCAGCCAGTCCCTGCAATACCGGTCCGGTAGCCGTTGCATTGGCCAGCCGTTGTACAAGTTTGTAACCTATGTTCCCGGCCTCAAGCGAAGGAAAAATCAATACATTGGCTTTACCGGCTATGTCACTGCCTTTGGCTTTACGTTGGCCGATTTTTTCAACCAGGGCAGCATCAGCCTGCAGCTCCCCATCTATTCTTAAATCAGGACGTTTTTCCCGTGCAATGTCGGTGGCATTGGCCACTTTTTCTGCCAATTCATGCTCTGAGCTTCCATAAGTGGAAAAGCTTAACATAGCCACACGGGGTTCAATACCAGTTATCTTTGTGGTGGTATCGGCAGTAGAAATGGCAATTTCGGCAAGCTGTTCTTCATTAGGATTCGGATTGACCGCACCATCCGCAAAAACCAGCAAGCCATTCTCACCGAAACTTTTGTCCTTCAATGTCATAAAGAAAGCTCCGGATACGATATTGATTCCCGGCTTGGTTTTAAGAATCTGAAAAGCAGGACGTAACACATCGCCTGTGGAGTTCTTGGCACCCGCAACGCTTCCATCGGCATCGCCGTTTTTTATCATCAAAGGGGACAGGCATAATGGATTCAGAACATGTTCCGCCGCTTCCTCCTTAGTCATGCCTTTATGTTCTCTTGCCTTCACGAGAAGATCAATGTAAGTTTGTTTTTTATCATTATTCCCGGGGTCAATGATGGTAGCATTTTTAATGTTTTTGAGATTATACTCTGCAGCAGCTTGATTTATCTCATCTGGCCGACCAAGCAAAATAATCTGCGCAATACCTTCTTTAAGTATATGATCCGCAGCTTTCAACGTTCGTTCCTCCGTAGACTCCGGTAAAATAATCCGCTTATTCAATTGTTTGGCACTTTTTTTTAGGTCTTCCAAAAGATTCATTGTTTATCAGTCGTTTATATATTTTACAAAAATTATGTAAAGATAATGAAAATTGATCGTTTTAAATAATTTAAATCATGAAATATGTCAGCTCACTATGTGTTATACAACAACGTATATGCAGTATTTTCTAATCTACTCCGAAGCAATTCTAAATAAAACGGTTGTAAAGCCACCGGAAAATTATGTTATACCTGGCTTAAGGTTGATATCTGGTCCAAATGGCCCAGGAGGCTTCCGCTTGTAGCTTCAACATATTAAGGCCATTCTCCACAGCCGCCCCTCTCCTTTTTCCTTCCTGCAAAAAACTGGTTAAAGGCGGATTGTATATGAGATCGAACAGCATATGGGAAGGCGTAATGCCTTCATAAGGGATTTCGGGCTTTTTAGATATATTGGGATACATCCCTACGGGTGTAGTGTTGATGATAAGCCGGTATTCTTTGATCGTATTAACAGTTAGATCATTGTAAGTGATTATTTGGTTTTCTTTTCGCTCACGGCGTGTGACAAAAACATGAGCAATATTGAGTTTATTTAATACAAAAGCAACTGTTTTGGATGATCCGCCGGTGCCTAATATCAAGGCTTTGGTATGTTGATTCCCGAGATGGGACCGTATGGATTGCTCAAAACCATAAGCATCGGTGTTGAAACCGATCAATGTGAGAGCAGATTGAGACCGGTCAAACGCAATGGTATTGACTGCACGGATCTCTGCTGCGTCTCCCTGAACATCGTCAAGATAAGGAATGATTTGCTCTTTGTAGGGAATGGTGACATTAAGTCCGCACAGGTCAGGTTGCTGTTCAATCAGTGAAGGAAATTCGGATATATCTTCCAGAGAGAAACTTTTGTAGACGGCATCAATCTGTTCTTTGTCAAATTTCTCCTTGAAATATCCCGGCGAAAATGAATGGGACAATGGATAACCTATTAATCCGTATAGTCTCATAATTTGGGTTTTGAACGGACGACACCTTCAATAATAAAAATCATTGCAAAGCCGGCAACCCCCATTATCAGTGCCTGCAATAAAAGGGGATCCTGGCCGGTATGGGCTGCAAAGTCGGAAGGCAACACGTTTTTTTGTACAAGAGGCTGGATTTCACCGTGACGGTCGACAAAAGTAGTAACCGTTTTTTTCCAGGGCCAGATCTTGTTGAGTGAACCTATCATAAATCCTGACAGTACTGCAATGGTCACATCATGATACTTCCTCAAAAGCCATGATAAAAGATTGGAAAAGCTTATAAGGCCTACCAAAGCTCCAACAACAAGGATTCCCAGAACCGATATGTCCAGGTTTCCGACGGCTTCAATAGCGAATTGATATTTGCCGAGAAGCAGCAAGATAAAAGCGCCGGAAATTCCCGGTAAAATCATGGCACAGATAGCCAAAGCCCCGGAGATAAATATAAACCATGTAGCCTCAGGAGTCTGGGAAGGTGTAAGTTCAGTAATCATATAGGCCACCAGAATTCCGCCGATTAAACCTGCTGCTTTTTGTAAATTCCAATGGGTAATCTTTTTTGCCACATAGATTGCCGAAGCTATTATGAGCCCGAAGAAAAACGACCACACGAGAATTGGGTACATTTGCAGTAAATGTTCCAGAAGATTGGCCAGCGAGAATACACTGATCAGTATTCCCAGAAAAACCGCAACAAGAAAATTTCCGTTGATCTGTTTCCAGAAAGCACCGACTCCCTGCTTAAACAGATGTTTTACTGCTCCTGCATCAATTGATTTAATTGAATAAACCAGTTCTTCATAAATTCCTGTAATGAAAGCAATGGTTCCCCCTGATACGCCGGGAACCACATCAGCGGCTCCCATTCCCATTCCTTTCAGGGTCAATACAATGTAGTTGATTAACTTTCTGCTCATGATGTCTTCAATGATGATATTACTATTAAGGCTCCCCCCGGGAAGAAGGAGGGGCATTAACGGAAAATTTCAATTTTTACGTTTAATTTCCAGAATTGTCTTTCAGTTCATCGGGCAAAAATTCGAAGAATGTATCACCCCTTAATCCCAAACGAAGGGTTTCCAAAGGGATGACTTCATTATGGGCGATATTTCCGAGATTGACATTGTTTCCAAAATGTTTTATGAACCAAACCTGCTGGGATTTTTGGGGTGCCTCCCAAAGTATATTTTCTATCTTTACATGATGAGATATGTCATCGATCAAATCCTCCCTGGCTGTACCATTTTTATTGAAAATACCTATGGTGCCGCTTTCGCGGGCCTCGGTAATCACTTTATGGCTTCCGGCATCCAGTTCCGACTTAATCTGTGATTTCCAGGCTTCGGGTGTAATGATCTCATCTGCCTTTTTGGATCCGACTTCCGAGAGTACCGTATGGTTTTCCGCCAGCCGAGAGATGTCCTCCAGTTTCTTGTCATGTGACATGTTGATGGCTCCGTCTGAAACTTCAACCACATCCATCCGATACTTGTCAATAAATTCCATGAATTGATCAAAAAGATCGCGAATCTTAAATACTTCGTAAAGTGTACCTCCAAAATAAGGCTCTATTGAAGCTTCTTTATATAATTTGATCTTTTCTTCCAGTTTGGGTGTAATCATTCCCGTGCCAAAACCAAGCTTAACATAATCTACATATTCTCCCGAAACCTGAATGAAATTTTTGACTTCATTAATACTTAGCCCTTTATCCATTACCATGGTAATACCCATGTTTCTTTTTTTACACTCTCTGTTTGGGATGTGTGGCAAGTTTGCATTCATATAAGCTTACTTTTAAAGGATTTGATCATTCAATACTTTCCTGATCTCATTGGATCGCTTTGCTTCGGGACAGATCTTAAAAAATTCATTATACAGTTTTTCATCCATCAACATAGCCTTTTTAAAAAATTTCAATGAATTTCTTAGGCTGTGGGTTTTATAATACAACGCGGCTATCCGGAAAAGGATTAATGCATTATTTCCGTGAAATTCCATACTGTCCAGTAAATATTGAAGTGCTCTATCGTATTTCCTTTCTATAATCAGTTCATCGGTTAGCAGTATCCAATGATAGAACACTTCAGGCTTCAATTCCAGGGCCTGATGAAATGCCCGGGCCGCTTCTTTATGCATTTTCAGGCGGGCATTGATCTTCCCGTAAAGCACGTAATAGCGTGGATCGTTTTCATCCAGATGGGTGGCATTTTTTGCATGAAACAAAGCATCCCAGTATTTCTTTTTTTTGCAGAGCAGATTGGCGATGGAATAAGCCACTTCCGGATTGTTTTCTTCAATTTTTAAAGATTTTTTATAATGTTCCAGAGCCTTATCATATTCATTTAAATAATAATAACAGTTGCCAATGAAAAGATAAGTCTCTGCCGATTCAGGTTCATATGAAAGATATTGGTGATAATATTGAATCGCTTTGGCATATTGATAATTATCTTCCAGGAGAACAGCCAGCTCATAAATTGAATCAATATATTCAGGATTTATTGCAACAGCCATTTCATATGATTCTATAGCATGATCTGTTTCACCAATTTTGTTATACAAATTGCCAAGAGCAAACCACACATGTTCCGAATAAGGTTCTATATCAATATAATGGTTATAATAGGCAATGCTCTGTTCGGTATCTCCTGAGCGGTCATAACAATAAGCAAGATCATACAACACCATCAGATTTTCCCTGTCCAGTTCGTAAGCTTCATACAGATATTTTATTGCCTCTTTATATAAATCGGAAAACTGCAATGTTTGCGAGATATTTTGCAGCATTTCCAGTCTTTCCTCTTTGTCCCCGGCAAGAGTCAATGCTTTGTCATAATATTCCTCGGAATCGGCAACATTTCCCAAAAGTAACAGGGAATGCCCTTTCGTCAGATATATATCAGAATTCATGGATTCAATATTTTCAATCGTTTCTAAAGTATTCAATGCCCTTTCGGGTTTTTTTTCTTTAAGATGGATCTGGGCTTTTTTGATCCGCAGAGGCAGTGCGTCAGGATGTAACTGAAATGCATATTCAATCGCTTTCAAGGCTTTCCCGTTCTGATCCATATCCATATAATATTCCACAATCTGCTCAAAATCCTCCACATCAAAGTAATAATTCAACCTGTTTTTAAGCATTTGTTCATACTTTGAAACCAGGGCTCCGAACTCCCTGTTATTGAAAAAATTATTTTCAAAATCCCCTTTCATAAACACCCATAAATTTGCTGTAAATCTATAAATAATTTTGTTATTAACAAGTCAACTCCATTCTATCCTGCATTATTCATAAATTTTTATAAATATGAATAAAATGCAGAGCCTGTATCGCAAGGCGGTATTAACCCCGACTTAGGTAGCCTGTCCCGAACTTGATTCGGGAAACTTAAATTGTTGAAAAAAATTTTAGTGAACTTAGTCGCTGTTGGAGACAGGAATAATTCTTGAATTTTTCGGGCTATATAATCTATTTGCCTTTATAGACAAACACTATTTAAGTGTTAAAGTTAAGGAATATTTTGCACGAAAGCAAACTTGTGTTATACTGAATAAAGCGAAGGCATTTGTTTTTATTGGAAATAAAAATCATTCGTGTCGACATTTTTGAAACTTTTTTCAAAACGCCCATAAAATAAAGGTTAAGTAGTCTTTCGATATCGCCATACAGCCAAACCCAGACTAACAAAGGCATAGATCAACAAACTGTAAAATTCTGGCAAAATATCCCTGAAATCCGAGCCTTTTAAAAGGATCATGCGTATAACCCTCATAAAATAAGCTATCGGATTGATGACATTTACCTTATTCGCCCAATCCGGCATGCTTTCAGTGGGTGTAAAAATTCCGCTCATCAAAATGAATACCAGCATGAAAAAGAAAGTGACGAACATGACTTGTTGCTGATTTTCGGAGATGACAGAAAGGAATAAGCCAAATCCAAGAATAACCAAAAGATAGATGATGGCAAAACCAAAAAGCAACGGCAGGTTACCTACTACGGGAACGCTGAATATCAGCCTGCCGAGAAAAAGGCCAAAGGCCAGCTCAAAAAGGGCAATGATCAGAAAAGGCAACAGTTTACCAATGATAAACTGATACTTTTTTATGGGGGTAACATTAATCTGCTCAATGGTTCCCATCTCCTTTTCTCGGACTATGTTCATAGCGGTAAGGAAAAGACTGATGATGGTTACCAGGATCACCAGTATTCCGGGTACCATGTATATCTTATAGTTCATTTCAGGGTTGTACCAGAAGGAATAGACAATTTCGACAGGTTGATTCCCGGCCAACTGTGGTTGATTGCTCCATTTTATAGCAATATTGCGGTTATAATCCGAAATGATTTCGGAAGAATAGGCATTGATCAGTCCTGCAGCATTTCCATTAATGGCATTGATAAGCAATTGAACATCTGCCTGATTTTCTGTTCTTAGATTATGAGCGAAGTGATCCGGAATTTGTAATATTAAATCCGCTTCATCCTTGAGTATGCTACCCATACCTTCATTAACACTGAAAGAGCGGGCTGTTATTTTGTAGAACGGCGAGGCTTCAAACTTATTTACCAACTTTCTGGAGGTGGATGACTGGTCCCGGTCTACCACATAAATGTCTATGTTCTTCATATCAAAAGTGGCGGCGTTGACCAGGATTAAAAGCTGTACAAAGGGCATGACGATAATCATAGCCAGCATAGTCCGATGCCGCAATATCTGGATGAATTCTTTTTGCAATATGTAAGCAATGGTTCTCATTTGTTAGCTACCTTTTCACTGTCTATTCCAATCGGATCTTGAAATTTTTAATGCTCAAACCAATAAATATACCCGTCATAAGTAACAATACAAGTGTCTCCTTCCAGATATAAAGCAATCCGGTTCCTTTAATCATAATATTCTTGATGAGTATGATATAATATTTTGCCGGAATGATGGTACTCAACCACTGAAGCGGCCAGGGCATGTTCTCAGTGGGAAAAATAAATCCGGAAAGCAGCATGGTGGGCAGTAAAAGAGCAAACATAGAAATGAACATGGCCATCTGCTGACTATTGCTGATTGTTGAAATAAAAATACCCAGTGAAAGCGACATGATGATGTATAGCAGGGTTTCCAGCAACAGCAGAATCAGGCTTCCGTTTACAGGCATTCCAAACACGAAATATCCCAGGGCAATGATGGTTACTCCGTTCAGGAAGGCCAGAAATACATACGGAAAGACTTTTCCTGCAATGATCTGAATGGATTTCAATGGTGAAACCAATAGCACTTCCATAGTGCCCATTTCCTTTTCCCGGGTAATGGATATTGATGTCATCATAGCAGTGACGAGCATAAGAATCAGCGCCATGGTACCAGGGACAAACATGTACACCCCCCTCAGCTCATTATTGAACAACATCCGGGGTTTTATCACCATTTGGGGCATTTCATTGTTGCTGACTCTTATATCCCTTGAATAATCCCTGATGATACCCGAAGTATAACTTTGCAGCAGGTTGGCCATATTCGCATCTGTTGCATCGAGAAGGATTTGCACCGTTGCCGATTTTTCGTTGGTCAGCTTTTCGGCAAAATTCTGTTCAAAAACGATGATCTCCTTGATTTCTCCTTTCTCAAAAGTTTTTTCTATTTCCCTATGATCCCGGATATTCTTTGAAAGTATGAAATAATCAGAGGAAACCAGTTTATCCGTAATTTCTCTGGTAATATGATCATTGGATTTGTCATAAACCGCAATTCTGGCTTCCTTAATCTCATTGGTTACCACATAACCAAAAATCAATATCTGGGCCACGGGCATGCCGAATAAAATAAGCAAGGTTCGTACATCGCGGAAAATATGAATAAACTCCTTCTTTACAAATCCTCTGAAACGTTTCATATATTCTTACAGTAAGTTGATTGTATAATTATCGGGCAATCCGCACAAATACATCGTTCATATTTGAAGCCTGATATCTGTTCTTGAGATTTCGGGGCGTATCCATGGCTTCAATCCGGCCCTGATCCATGATGGAAACCCTGTCGCAATACTCGGCTTCATCCATATAATGGGTGGTGACAAATACTGTAACTTCTCCTGCCGCAGTCTCATAGATCATCTCCCAGAATTGCCGCCGGGTGATGGGATCCACTCCGCTGGTAGGCTCATCCAGGAAAACAATCCGGGGCTCGTGGATGACAGCTATGGAAAATGCAAGCTTTTGCTTCCATCCCAATGGTACAGATGAAATTCTATAATTGTAAGCATGAGTGAAATTCAGTTTTTTAAGCAAATAGTCCGTTCGGTCTCTGATCTTTTTGCGCGGCAAACCATATATGCCGCCGTAAAACCTAAAATTTTCGCCCACCGTCAGATCTTCATAGAGCGAAAATTTCTGACTCATATAACCAATGCTCTTCTTGATTTTTTCGGTTTCCTTATACACATTGTATCCGGCCACTTTGATTTCTCCTGACGTTGGAGCCGACAACCCGCATAAAATCCTTATGGCTGTTGTTTTCCCCGCGCCATTTGCCCCGAGAAAACCAAAAATTTCTCCTTTTCGCACCTGCAAAGTCAGGTGGTCATTGGCCGTAAAATCGCCAAATTTTTTCACCATATTCTTTGTTTCGATGATATAAGATAATTCCATCGGATTTGCTATTTATTCATTAAGTCCATAAAACAGTCTTCAATCGTTGGCTCGGCTTGCATTATCTCCGGATCCTGGTGACCTCTTGATATTAAGAACTTCCTCAGCTCTTCCTTTTCAAATGTCCGGTATTGAGGAGTAAAGTGGATGTATTCACCAAAAGGATAAACCGAAGCAACCCCTTCATAATCCCGGATATTTTGCAACAACCTGTATTGACTCTCTCCCCTGGCAGCCCAAATGGTACCGGGATAGTCTCCCAGTATCTTATCCGGGGGATCGATCTTCATGATTTGTCCGTTTTGTATAAGGCCTACACGATCGCATATACCGGCTTCATCCATATAAGGAGTGGAAACCAGTAAGGTAATACCCTGTTTTTTCAATTTCATCAGCATTTCCCAGAATTCTTTTCTGGAAACAGCATCTACACCGGTTGTGGGTTCATCCAGCACCAATACCGAAGGCTTATGAATGAGTGCACAGCTCAGTGCCAGCTTCTGTTTCATTCCCCCTGAGAGATTTCTGGCCAGCCGGTCTTTAAAAGGCTCGATTTGTTTGTAAATGTCCTCAATCAGATAGTAATTCTCTTCAATGGTGGTATCAAAAATGGTGGCAAAAAACTCCAGGTTTTCCCTCACAGAAAGATCCTGATAAAGAGAAAAGCGACCAGGCATGTAACCCATAATCCTGCGGATATCCCGGTAGTGTGTCACCGTATCCCATCCTTCAACTTTGGCAGTGCCTCCATCTGGTATCAGCAGAGTAGCCAGTATCCTGAAAAGTGTTGTTTTGCCTGCTCCGTCGGGTCCGATCAATCCGAAAAGTTCACCCTCCTCTACCACAAAAGAAGCATCGTCCAGAGCCACTGTTTTTTCGTAGGATTTTGTTAGTGAATTAATAATTATTGAGCTCATAATATTTTTTTACAGTAATCATTTTATTCTAATATAGTTGGCAATTGCCAACTCTTTCGCAAATTTTTTTATTTTTAATTGGGTTCTACAATATAGCAAGCTGTCAACTTAAAAATTAACTTCCCCGGGCATACCAATTTTGATTCTTCCCTCATTCTTTACCCGGACTTTTACCGCGTATACCAGGTCAACCCTTTCCTCCTTGGTTTGAATGATTTTGGGGGTAAATTCAGCTTTGGGTGAGATCCAGTATACGGTTCCACTGAGCTTTTGATTCTCCTTTTTATTCTTGTCAATCAGCACTTCTACCTCCTGGCCAATCTTGACATCAGGAAGCTGAGCCCCGCTGATGTAAACCCTTAAAGTCATTTTGGATAGATCGGCTATTTTATAAAGGGCTTTTCCCGGTGCAGCGATCTCGGAGGGCTCAACATATTTTTCAAGCACCGTTCCTTTGACAGGATTCGTTATCCTGCATTGATCCATCTGGGTATTCACTTCTTTGATGCGTTTTTCAAGTACCTGCATCTCCGAATAAACCGATTGTTTCTGTGTATGAATGGATTCCAGTTTTTTGCGGGCCACATTCAGTCTTCCCTGAATGTTGTCGAATTGCTGTTCCGTGGCAGCATCATCTTCCAATAACTTCTCAATGCGTTTCTTTTCAGTAAGAAGAGATTCGATCTGCTCTTTTTGTACTTCAGCCTGTGCGTTTATATTGGCAAGTTTGGCGTTCAGTGAGCCTTTTTGGGTTTTGAGCTGTTCTCTTTTCACGGCCAGCAAGGAGGTGTCTATCCATCCGATCAGTTTTTCCGCCTGCAACGTTTCCCCTTCCTCCAAATCCATACTCAGAATCTCACCCTGAGATTTTGCAGATACAATGATCTCTTTGGATTCAAAATTGCCATATGCGTCTGACTTATCCTCATTTGAGGTACAGGCTGTTAATGTTATCAAAACGATTCCGACTGCTATGTGTACTGTTTTTATCCTCATAATTTCGTCATTTATATCTTTCCGATAGTAAATAAATGGTTTAATTTGGCTTTCAACAATTCAATATTATGGCGTTCATGAGTGATTTTTGCTTTGGTAAGCCGGTTCAGGTCTGTGATGTAATCGGCAGAAGTGATCACTCCATTTTCCAGCTTTGAACGCGAGCTACGTATCACCTCCTGTCTTAAACCGATGATCTCTTTATCCCGTTGAAGGGTTTTTTTTAATTTTGAAATATCCGCCTCAATTTTTTCCAGTTGAATGTCTACTTTTTGGTTGAAGGCATTCTCTTTAACATCAATCTTGTTTTTCTGCAGCCTGGCAAGCTGACGTTTTCTTTTGGTCCGGTTCCAGTCCCAGATATTCCAGGAAAGTTTGGCCCCTACAATATAAAAGGGATCAAACTCATCATTTAACATGTTCAGGCCCGGTTTACCATAACCCAACTGTCCGAATGCAAAAACCTTAGGCATCTTCTGGGCCTGAATAAGCTTTTCTTGTGTATCCAGTTGATTTTTTTGCATTTTGAACAATTCATTTTCAGGCCTGTGATAACTTCCTTCCTTTTTGAGCGTAATTTCAGGCAATACAAGTTCGGTTGAAGTATCAGTTTCCATGCCCGTGAGTTTGTTCAACACCCCATAGCTTGTTTGTATCCGGCTGTTCAGATCATCCAGCTTCTGCTCTATATTGAGCCGTTCGGCCTGCAGGTTTTTCAGATCGGAAGGAAGCAGTGTTCCGTTATCCACTGCCGACTTTACACTTTTGATCTTTGTTTTCAGTTCCTTCATGGTGGCTTGCAGAACCTCTTTCTGTTTCTGGAAAAGCATGATGCCAAAATAAACCTCCATCACCTGATCCTTGATCTGATAAAGATCCGCTTTCACAGACTGTTTTTCAACTTTTTTACCCATGCGTTCCATGTTTTCCGAATATTTTACTACACCCCCGTCGTAGATCCTCTGGTTTACATCCATGGTCACCCTGTACTGATCTTTTGAAGGTGAAGGGAAATCCGCATCAAAGGGAAGATTTACATCTATCTCCACAACATCAGACTGATAAGAAGCCTGGGCATTCATCTCAAGAGAGGGATACCACTGAGATCTCAAATTGTTAATTTTCAGCCTGGTTTGTTCGTCAATTATCGGTTTCTCCCCTGCCCGGGGATGATTTGCTTCCACTGCTTCAAAACATTTGAAAATATCGAGTGAATCTTTTTGCTGGGCTATTGAAACCTGTGCAACCAATAAAAATATAATAATGAGTTGTTTCATTTTTTAATGGCATTTTTCACAAATTCAGATACTATTTTTTTCCTTTCATTAAGAAATTCCTTGTAAGCCTCGCTGTCGTTCTCAAAAAGCATCCGTTGCATCATGGGACGGGCGGCAAACGGAAAGATACATAACGACAAAATATTAATAAGTAAATGCTTCGGATCTATTGCTCTTATCTCCTCATTTTGAATGGCTTTTTCAAATTGTTCCAGGACCAACTGAGGATGAATACCTTCTTCCAGGAAAATATTCAAGAGCCGGTCCGGCTCCCGCTGTATCTCCTGTAAAATGAATAAAGGAACAAAGGGATTGTTAAGCAATACATTCATATATTCCTCCACAAATCTTTCAATTTTTTCAGTGATCAATGTTCCGGAAAAGATGATGCTCTTGATTTCAGGAATGAAATCCCGGATGGCCAGGCGAAATACAGCCAGAAACAACTTATCTTTGCTCCTGTAATAATAGTGAAGCAATGATTTGTTAATTCCCGCCTCATTTGCTATTTCCTGCATCCTTGCCCCTGCCATACCCTTTTTGAGGAATACCTGTTTGGCAGCATGAAGAATGCGCTCTTCTGTATTTTCTATTTTTTCTGTCATAAAATTGATTGATTGGTTAAACCAATTGATTTAACTATATAATTTAACCGTTTGGTCAAAAATACAATTAACTTTTAAACGAACCAAACCATAAAGCAAAAAATGACATGTTGTGGAACATATCTTTTGTAAGAATTTATATGAGAAGGCAATAGTATTGGAATGAAAGTAAATACACAAAAAGGAGATTAGGACTTTTCTCATATTATTGCCCAGTTTAATTTATATTTTTGTACATAAATTAAATTTCATCAAATGAACAAATTCATCCTGCTTGCTTCCGTGTTATTTTTATCTCTGAACTCTCTGGCTCAGAATATTACAAACAAACAGTTTGTACTGATTGATTACAATTTGGATATTTCCGACGAATTCCGAGAGCAAGCAGAAACCCTTCACGACTTTTTCCAATCGGCCGAGGTACATAATGAAGATGCAGAAGACCGCCTGAAAGCCATCCTCGTCCATGATCTTTACTACAAATTAAAACCCAGACTGGAAAAGAATCTGGAAATCAGCATACTCCCTGTCAATTTTTTCATGCAAAAAGCAGATTACGATGAATTCGGCTATCCGGATATGGGCATAGGCAAAGCCCAGAGAAAAGGCGATTCACCCTTTTATTTCAATGTCCTGGTTACACTGAATAGTAAAGAACTGGAAGAAAATTCCGAACCACTCGTTCACCCTCACTTTGCGATCGATATGAAAGTTTTCAATGATGAAGGAATTCTGCCCGTTTATAAATGGCATGGGGAAAAAGGCGCTTCGGATCCCCTTCCTGTCAGCAAAAATTTATTCAAAGGCTTCGTGAATGATATTCCGCAAGCCGAGGAAGCAGAAACCAATTTGTCATTCCTGTATGATAAAGCCATATTAGACCTGATTAACAATCATCTAAATGAATAAGAAAGCAACTTATCGTGTTATCGGCATCATGTCCGGATCATCGCTTGACGGCCTTGATATTGCCGATTGTTCCTTCGAACAGGCAAACAGTCGCTGGCATTATCTTATCGAACACGCGGATACCATTCCCTATGATAACCAGTTAGCCGGGCGCCTTACCGAATTAAAAGAGGCTTCCGCAGAAACATTCGCATATACCGATATTCAGCTCGGCCGGTTTATCGGGAATGCGATCAATCGGTTCATTCGAACATACAATCCGGGAAAAGTCGATTATATTGCATCTCACGGTCATACGGTTTTCCACAACCCATCCCAGGGATACTCCACGCAAATAGGCAACGGCGCTATCATTGCCGCATCAACGAATATACCTGCCATTACAGACTTTCGTTCACTGGATGTTGCCCTGGGAGGGCAGGGCGCTCCACTCGTACCAATCGGCGATGCCTGTTTGTTCCCCGAGTATGATTATTGTCTGAATCTTGGAGGATACAGCAACATATCCTTTGATCAGAACGGCACCCGTGTGGCTTTCGACATCTGCCCGGTGAACAAGGCCATCAATTATCTGGCCAATCAGGCAGGCAAGATAATGGACCGGGATGGAAAAATGGCATCCCAGGGCTCGGTGGATGAAAGGTTGCTGGAAAATCTGAATAACCTGGGCTTTTATCATTCCCCGGCTCCAAAATCTCTTGGGGATGAATGGCTAAATACCACTTTTCTGAAGGTACTGAAAGATGCTTCCCACCTATCTATTAAGGATCAGTTGAGGACGGTCTACGAACACATAGCCATACAAATTCATGAAGCTTCCGCCGGCAATTCGGAAGGCAGCATACTGGTTACAGGAGGCGGAGCCCATAATCAATTCCTGATGGACCGTATCCGTGAAAGAAACAACAACCGTATCATCGTTCCTGAAAGCAAGCTGGTGGAATTTAAGGAAGCATTGATATTTGCTTTCATGGGCGTTTTACGCAGTAAAGGTATAAACAACTGTCTGGCATCGGTTACCGGAGCTTCCGGGGATTCCAGCGGAGGGGTGATCTATTTGGTTTAATAGAGTAGCTTTCATGAATGTAGAAGAATATTCTGAATTTACAAGAGGGTTATAAAAGTTCGTCCCTAAATACTAATTTCGCAGTTTAAATTATTAAAACAATTATATATGGAGAATTTTACAGCTTATATTCCGACGAAGGTACATTTTGGCAAAGATGTCACTGATCAGCTTGGGAATATCACAAAACAATACGGACAGAAAGTGCTTCTGGTGTATGGTAAAGGTTCCATCAAACGTAACGGAATCTACCAGCGAGTGATGGAACAATTGAATTCCATTAACGCAGGAGTCTTTGAATATTCTGGCATTAAACCCAATCCTGTGGTGGATGATGTGGATCAAGCAGCAGATTTGGGATTACAGCAAAATGTAGATGTGGTTCTGGCAGTTGGTGGAGGTAGCGTCATTGACAGTGCCAAAGTCATATCCCTTGCTATTGCCAATAAGGCTGCCGGGTGGAAGCTAATGAAACGCCAAACCAACCCCAAAGTTAAAATACCTGTTATTAGTGTATTAACCTTGGCGGCCACCGCTACAGAAATGAACAAAATGGCCGTATTACAAAATGACAAAACCCATGAGAAGTTTGGTTTTGGTCATGAGTTGAACTATCCGGAACATTCATTTCTGGATCCAACATTCACCTTTACGGTCCCCAAAGATCAGACTGCATATGGTGTAGCGGATCTGATAGCCCATACTTTTGAATCATTTTTTGGAGGAGGCGAAGCTCCCCTCTCCGACCGTTTTGTTCAGGCCATCTGTAAAGTGGCTTTGGAAAACGGACCCAAAGTATTGGATGAACCCGAAAATTATGATTACAGGGCCAACATCATGTGGGCAGCAACCAATGCTATGAATGGCATCTGCTCTTTCGGAAAAAGTCAGATTGATGCAGGAGTCCATGCATTGGGACATAATATGTCCGTGCTTTTCGATACACCCCATGCCGCTACTTTGACCATTGTCACGCCTGCGTGGCTGAAACTCCAGAAAAAACGTATACCGGAAAGAATTGCATGGCTGGGGAAACTCCTGTTCGAAACTGATTCAACCGAAGCAACCATTGAAAAGTTGGAAGCATTCTATCAATCATTGAAATGTCCCGTACGGTTGTCTGATATAGGCTTAGACAATTCCCAAAAGGAAGAATACCTGAAACTTCTTCAGAAAAATCAGGCCTCAGGAAAAGTTCAGAAGCTGGATGCCAGCGACAGGGAAAAGATTGTTGAATACATGAACCAATAGAGAATAAACAATTAACAAAAAGTCGAACCAATAATTCCTAATCTATGAAAACTTACCTCTCAAGATCAGTACTGATCATTTTATTTGTATTTTCAGCCTATTTGGGCAGCAGTGCCTGCACCAATTTTCTGGTAACCAAAAGTGCATCAGCGGATGGGTCAACAATGATTACCTATGCAGCGGATTCGCATGTATTGTATGGTGAATTGTACTATCGTCCGGCAGCGGATTATCCGGATGGAACCATGCTGGATGTTTACGAATGGGATACCGGAAAATATCTGGGTCAGATTCCCCAGGTAGCTCATACATATTCTGTTGTAGGTAATATGAACGAACATCAGTTATCCATTGGTGAAACCACTTATGGTGGAAGAGAAGAATTGAGTGTCAAGGATACCAATGCCATTATCGATTACGGCAGTTTGATGTACATCACCCTCCAAAGGGCCAAATCGGCAAGGGAAGCCATAAAGGTGATGACTACACTGGTGGATCAATACGGATATTACAGCACGGGGGAATCCTTCTCCATTGCCGATCCCAACGAAGTATGGATACTTGAAATCATAGGAAAAGGCCCGGGAGACAAGGGTGCGGTATGGGTTGCCCGCAAGATACCGGACGGTTATGTTTCGGCACATGCCAACCAGGCAAGGATCAGAACCTTTCCCCTGGCTGAGGACAGCAATAAAAGCATCAAATTCAGTAACATCAATAAAATCTTCAATCCCAATATCGAAACGGTTTATTCCGACGATGTCATCTCCTTTGCCCGTAAAAATGGATGGTATGAAGGACAGGACGGCAATTTCAGCTTTTCAGATACCTATGCTCCGATGACTTTTGGCGGTGCCCGTTTTTGCGAAGTCAGGGTATGGTCTTTCTTTAAAGACATCCATGATGATATGGGACAGTATCTGGATTATGTAAAAGGCGATGATCTGGACAACAGAATGCCCTTATGGATCAAGCCGAACAAAAAAATTTCCGCACGTGACATGATGAATTTTATGCGTGACCATCTGGAAGGTACCGAACTGGATATGCGGAAAGATTTCGGTGCAGGGCCCTTCGACCGGCCATACCGGTGGAGGCCTTTGACCTGGGAAGTAGATGGCGAAACCTACTGTAATGAAAGAGCTACCGCAACCCAACAAACAGCATTCTCATTTGTAGCCCAGGCCAGGACATGGCTTCCCGATCCGATAGGAGGCATTCTCTGGTTTAGCGTTGATGATGCAGCCAGCACGGTTTACACCCCGCTTTATGCAGGCTTGCAGAAAGCCCCGGAAACTTATGCGGAAGGAAACGGCTCTATGATGGAATGGTCCGATAATTCAGCATTCTGGATTTTCAACCAGGTAGCCAACCTGGCTTACACACGCTATAACCTGATTCATCCCTATATTCACGAGCTACAGCAGGAACTGGAAAAAAGTTATACCCGGTATACCTCCATGGTGGATCAGAAAGCCCAGGAGTTATATAAAGAAGATAAGAGCAAAGCAGTGGATTTTGTGTCCGATTTTTCCGTGGATAATGCCAACTCACTCGTACATAAATGGAAAAGATTGTATCAGTTTCTCTTCATGAAGTTTATGGATGGTAACGTAAAAACTACTGATGACAGGGAGTTTAAAACCAATGGTACCGGGGTTGTCAGGCTGAAACAGCCAGGTTACAGCGAAGAGTGGTATAGAAAGTTAATCGAGGAAACCGGGGATAAGTTTAAGGTGCCGGAAAGCGAGGGGCACTAGATTGGATGATTGAGTGATTGATTGATTGATTGGGTGATTGGGTGATTGGGTGATTGATTGAGTGAGTGGATGCCTGCCCGACTGGGCTAGGCGCACCTGCCGACCCACCGAAGCGCAGTGGAGGTGGGATTGAATAATTAAATGAGGCTGAGACTAAGGTTAAGACTAAGAAAGAACATATTCAATTGTTAAATTGTCAAATTGTTATTGAAATAAGCTACAGGTTCATGCATTCGTCAACAATGTAACAATGTAGCAATTTAACAATGGATAGCACTGGTTCCAGTACCCAAATGAGCAAAATATGATTCATACAGGAATTTCAGGTAAAGTTATGCTATCCAAAAAAATATTTGTAATATTGCGCTCTGTTAATAAGGAATTGAAAAACGATAAATAGATACGGTCATGGACTTAATGAAAGAAGTTGAAAAGGAATTCGGCACTGAAAATAATATTCCCCGATTCAGGGCCGGAGATACGATTACGGTACATTACAGGATTAAAGAAGGAAATAAGCAAAGAATTCAGAATTTTCAGGGTATTGTAATCCAGAGAGCCGGTGAAGGCCTTGCACAAACCTTCACAGTAAGAAAGATCTCAGGTGGTGTAGGAGTGGAAAGAATTTTCCCTCTTTATTCCCCCAATATTGACAGCATTGACATCAACAAGCGTGGTAAGGTTAGAAAATCAAGAATTTATTATCTGCGCGGTCTAACCGGTAAGAAAGCCAAGTCCAAAATCAAGGAACGAAGGGGATAATGAAAATGGATTAAAATTTATCAAAAAAACCCGTCCCGCCTCTTTGGCAGGACGGGTTTTTTTTGTCTGAATCCACTAAATATTGTTCAATAAATTTATATTGTGTTTGTCCATAAAGCCAAAGAGATTTGAAAGAGTCTCGCCTGGAATGTTCGCTGGCAAGGCTTGCGAGTTTTGAATACCAAATGTAGAGACGTACGGCCGTACGTCTCTACCAGGTGTAATTGACTGGCATTCAAAACGAGCGTAACGCAGCCAGCGGATATTATAGACAAACTCTATATAGCTATAAGATGAGTACGGTTTAGAAAGCTAATTTTCATGCACAAAACGCCCTTTAGGCCAAACTCATAAGATCATTTCTTAGATCGTAAATCTTTTAATGGCGCTATTGTTCCCTAATCCGCTCAGCCCTCTCTTCTGCTTGTTGGATGATCTTTTCAGCTTTATTGTCTGCTTCGTCAACTAATTGCTCTGCCCTTTTATCAGCCTCCTGACGGATTTTTTCCGCTGATTTCTCCGCTGCCTTTCTCACCAGGAAGTTTTTACCCTCTGCTTCCTCTATGATCCTGTCTGCCTTTTTATCGGCTTCCCGTCGTATTTTTGCTGCAGTTTTCCTTGCTTCCTCTTTTATCTTTTCGGCTTTTTCCCGGGCACTGGCAATAATCTCTTCTGCCTTTTTAGCCGCCGATTCCCGAACCTGTTTTTCGGCCTCTTCTTTCTTTTGATCTATCTTTTCTTTAACGGTTTGTTGTACCTGTTCCTTTACAGAAGCACCGCCTGATCCTTTCCCAAAACTCAGGCTAACATTGGGATCTGAAAATTCTCCCTTAAGGTTGGCTTTAACATTCACCGTTTTGCCGGGATCAATATCCATCCCTTTAGAAGCGGCTAAATTCACCAGGTTATCAAATGCCTCATTGGCAGCACTACCCAAACCAGACCTGGGTATTTTCGTGTCGATCTGATAATCCATGGTTCGGCCAAAGCTCTGAGAACCGGAAATGGTCATATCCATACCGGCAAATCTAACATCAAAAGGTTTGACGATCAGGTTGCCATCCCTGAGAATAAAATTGACCCGTAGATCTTTTATACTTTGTTCCTCTGATTGGGTCAGCTTCAATGCGGATAAAAGCTTACCTAGCGAACGGCTGCCCCGGAGGCTGATCTTATCACTGCGGAGTTCACCAAAGCCGGTCACCGTCTCCATTACCGGATACATATTTTGCTTAAGCTCCGACATGTATTCCAGATCCATGGAGATGGCCCCACGGGCTCTCTTCATTATGGGCGCAATGCTGTCCATCATACTAAAGGATTTCAGGGCATTTTCCATTTGAATATCCTTCACGGCCAGATTGAAATTTACATAGGGCCGGGTAGTGTCCTGAGTGCTGTATTCACCGTCGGCGGCAAGATGACCGTCGAACAGGTCCATATCAAAGCCATCCAGGTAAACCTTCTGTTCCCGCACCAATATGGTGCCTTTGGCGTTTCGCATATCCATTCTGTCATAAAGAATATGATCAAAAGAAGAAGCCAGTTTGATATCCATACGTTCGGGCACCTCAAAAAGAGATAGTTCTGTGACTGCCGTATCCGGTGTTTCCTCTACTTCCTCTTCTGTCAGAAACTGATTGGTATTTAGATAATTGGACGAAAAGGTGAAGTCTCCCCGAAGCACTCCGTCCTTCAGTACATAATGCAGATAATTGGAAAGGTTGCCGGAAAAATGCAGATCGCTCTCCCCTATTTTTGCATCAAGCTGCTTCAGATTCAGATATTGGGGAGTAAAGACCATATCGGCATTCATATCCACCGGAGCAGGCAGATTCTTGCTGTCAAAAAAGAAATCCTTCAGCGTCACCGTGCCGTCTGCCTGAAAGGCATCATAATCCTCCTGCTCAATCATTGACAGGCTGCCTTTCAGTTTGAGATCGGAATTGATGGTTCCCCTGAGATCGGAATCTTCCATGGGTACTACATCGGCCAGATTGTCCAGAACAATTTTTCCATCCATCTTTCCGTCAATGGTAGGATCGCTTATTGGTGTACGCAGGTTGAAGGAAGCATCAAACGGACTACCGGCCAGTTCGATATGAAAATCCTCCAACTGCACCTTCGTGTTGTCTGGCTTTTTGCCATCAAAAAAGGTTTGCATTGAGATGGCAATGTTTTCCGCTTTTTTGGGCAGGTCGGGGTAGCTGAACATGGCATTTTCCACCTGAAGGTTCATATCCAGGGAAGGGAGAACCGTATCCTGATAATATCCTGAAACTTTGCCATTAAGTGAAAGCGCTCCTGTCGTCTCCAGGTCCTGAAAATCGCGCATGTAAATGGCCGGCACCAGAGATAGGAGGCTTTTAAAATCGGCTTTATTCGTGCCAAAAGTAATATCTGTGTTAATACGGCCGTTTTCAAGCATTTCAACCAAGCCGTCGAATTCCAGGGAGACTCCGTTCAATAAAAAACGGTTTTCACGGATGTGATATCTACCCCCGGCAATATTGGCTCCTATTCCCGATTCAAACCTGACGCTGGCTTTATTCAGATAACGGATGCCTCCCATCCTGAAATCCAGCGGGTCTAAGTTCAATACAAGATCCATTTCGGAAGAATCGGCGCCGAGATCTCCCTGAAGTTCAAAATCCAGGTTTTTCATGGAAGCCAGCATATCGGCCGTATTATCCTCAAAAACAACCTCGCCCTTTTCGATACGGAAAGTTTTCAGATTGACCCGGTAATCTGTGGGAGGTGCAGCAGAGTCGGCAGGTTCTTCCTCCACTTCTTCTGAGGGTTTCATTATATCCCAGTTGACAGCACTGTCCGCTGCCACTTTTGCATGTACCCTTGGTTTTATGAGGTATATGCCTTTCACGGCAATGTTCTTTCCGAACATACTGAACAGTTCCACTTCTGCATCAAAAGAATCAAAACGTACCAGCGTATCCTTTTCAAACTGACCTGTACCGGTTATAGTCAAATTGTTCATTCCTACATTCAGGTTGGGAAAGCGTTTGAACATGGAAAGCCTGACATCTTCAAATTCAACCCGGGCATTCACATTTTCATTAATGAGGGATTTCATTTGTTTCATTATATCGTCCTTAAAGACGTAAGGAATCACTATCATCAGAACGATCAGGGCAAAAATGATTATGGACAGGATCTTCAGCAATTTTTTCATAATTAATGTATTTAACAGTGGCTACTTCTTCAAAATTAACAATAATGGTTCATAATTTTTACGGAAAGAAAAAAAATTTGTTTAAAATAATTGGAGCTTGTCCATAAATTCAGATGCTGGTTAGAGCGTCTCGTCCAGAATGTTTGCTGGCCAGACTTGCGGGATTTGAATGGCAAATGTAGAGACGTACGGCCGTCCGTCTCTACCAGATATATTTGACTGGCATGAAAAACGAGCGTAATGCAGCCAGCGAACATTATAGACAGCCTCTAATTAATACCTGATAAAGGAACTTAATGACTAACCTATATACGATTTTAACCTGTCGGTACTGCTGGTTTGCCTAAGCTTCTCCAGCGCCTGGTTTTTTAATTGCCTTGTTCTTTCGGAAGAAAGATTGAACTGTTTCCCAATTTCTCCCAGAGGTAAGGAAGGTTTATTCCCAATACCATAATACAATTTGATAATGGTTGCTTCCTGTGTGGTCAGGGAGGAAAGAGCCCTTTCAACTTCCCGGGTAAGGGCCTCTTTCATGAGGTGTTCATCTGGAGCAGCATTGTCTTCACTTTTTATAATATCATACAGGCTGTCTTCTTCCTCGCCATCCAACGGGGCATCCATTGAGAGGTGCTTATAGGAAAGCTGCCGGGCTTCATCAATTTTTTCAGCGGACCATCCTAAAACCCGGGATAATTCTTTTGGTGAAGGTTCTCTTTGATGCTTCTGCTCCAGTTCAGAAAAAGCCTTGTTCACTTTGGAAATGACCCCGATTTTATTGACAGGCAGTCTGACAATTCTTGCATTTTCAGCCAAAGCTTGCAAAATAGATTGTCTGATCCACCATACAGCATAGGTTATAAATTTGAATCCCTTGGTCTCGTCAAATCTTCTCACTGCTTTAATTAAGCCGAGATTGCCTTCATTGATCAAATCAGCCAGGCTCAGACCCTGATACTGGTATTGCTTTGCCACAGAAATAACAAACCGGAGGTTGCATCTGATCAGCTTTTCAAAGGCTTCTTTGTCATTTTGTCTCAACCTCCTTACCAGTTCCACTTCCTCTTCCGGCGATAACAAAGCTTCCCGGTTTATTTCACTAAGATACTTGTCAAAAGACAATTCTTCCCGATAGGTAATTCGCTGAGTGATAGGGATGTCTTTCATAAAACCACATTAAACATTGGACCAGTAATTTTTAATAAATATATAAATTTTTAAAAATCTATACCAATAATGTGATTTCTTTTTATCGTTTTGTTGTCCTGAGTCGTAATGTTTTTTTTTATGTTATCAAGAGCTCGGTAGACGGGAGATTGTATAAAGGATTAACCAGCGATCTCCAAAAACGCATAAATGAACATAACAGAGGTAAAACCAAAACTACTAAGGCTTTTAAGCCTTGGGAACTTGTATATTACAAAGAATTTTCTACAAGAGATGAAGCCAGGCAAAGGGAAAAATATTTAAAGACAGGTGCTGGCAGAAGGTTTCTCAAATCCCTGGATCTTTAGATATTGACAGATTTGTTTTAAACATTAATGAGGTTCTCTACCCTGTAGCCCTATAGAAACATCAAAAATTTTATTATATTTGCATTCGCAAAGGAAGATGGACCTGTAGCTCAACTGGACAGAGCGTCTGACTACGGATCAGAAGGTTGGGGGTTCGACTCCTCCCAGGTTCACAGCCCCGCCAGCAAAGGCGGGGTTTTTATTTGGACTTTCCTGTCTTATTTTATTGAATGGATCCTACAAGGCAGCAAAATCAATGACTACGGATCAGAAGGTTGGGGGTTCCCCGCCTGCCCGATGGTCAGTCGGGCAGGGAGTCCTCCCAGGTTCACTTGGCCGGTTTTTCACAGACCGGCTTTTTTATATCAGCATTTTTCTGTCTTTTCTTATAAATGCTTATCATCTTAGGGAAGCTTATAACAATTTAAAAACTTTTCTATCTCTTTCTTAGCCTTAGCCTCAATCTCTTTCAGCAATATAACAATATAACAATGTAACAATGTAACAATGTAACAACTTATCATTCTCTTTCTCTTCCTTAGCCTTAGCCTTAGCCTCAGTCTCGCCTCAGCCTCATTCCAACAATTTATCAATTTAACAATGGATAGAAATAAGTATATTCGCCTCTAATTTGCATTCTTATAAATGGGTTCAGTCTAAAAATTTTTATTATGGCTCAAATATCAATTGTACCCGGGGAAAACATTGGAAAGAACTTCATCCCCCCGGAATACCTTCCCAAAGGTGAGGATGAATTCTACCAGCGTAACAAACAAGTTGCACATCCGGAACCGGAATGGAGACACCTGAAGGTGGATGAGGTGGAAAGACTGGTCAAAAACAGCAATTCTGCAGAGAATTGGGACAATTTATTGGTTACCGATGAATTTGACACCAGTCTGATTAAAAACACCAGATTTTTCGGACTTGTCAGGATCGGACGCGTACGAAACATCACGCTTCAGCATCACGACCTGAGAATGCCGGCCGGAATTACAAACAGTCTCATCATCTCCTGTGATATCGGTGATGATGTGGCCATCCATAATGTTCACTACCTGGCCCATTATATTATCGGCAACCAGAATATCCTGTTCAACATAGAGGAAATGCATACCACGGACCACGCAAAATTTGGCAATGGCATCCTGAAAGAGGGTGAACCGGAAGATGTCCGTATCTGGCTCGACCTGATCAATGAAGCGGGCGGACGGAGTATACTTCCATTTGATGGTATGATAACCGCTGATGCCTATCTGTGGGCAAAGTACGTGGATGACCAGCCTTTGCAGGAGAATCTTAAAAAGATCACTCAAAACAGTTTTGACTATCGCCGCGGTTATTATGGAACCACTGGAAAACATTGTGTGATAAAGAATTCTTCTATTCTAAAAGATGTTAAAGTAGGTTCCGATTGTTATATCAAGGGAGCCAATAAATTAAAAAACCTGACCATCAACTCTTCTGAAGAAGAAAATACACAGATCGGAGAAGGTGTGGAACTGGTCAACGGCATCATTGGCTATGGTTGTAAAATATTCTACGGTTC